>JAAZGN010000108.1 GCA_012511185.1 Clostridiaceae bacterium | reverse complement strand
GTCATGTCGGCGACTCCCATGCCCAGGACCCTGGCCATGATCCTCTACGGTGACTTGGATATCTCGGAAATAAGGGATATGCCGGCCGGCAGGCTACCCGTCAAAACTTACACGGCGACCGAAAAGGACCGCCCCCGCATCGAGGGCATGATGGAAAAGCAGATCGGGCAGGGCCATAAAGTGTACGTGGTTTGCCCCCTGGTCGAAGATTCCGAGTCCATGACGGCCCGTTCCGCGGAAGCTGTCTACCAAAGACTGTCCGAACAGGTCTTTCCCGGCAGGCGGGTGGCCCTGATGCATGGGAGGTTGAAGGCTGCGGAAAAACTGGCAGTCATGGAATCCTTCGGGCGGGGGGAGATCGATCTCCTGGTCTCGACCACGGTCATTGAAGTCGGAATTGACCAGCCGGACGCGACTCTCCTGGTCGTGGAAAATGCCGAGCGCTTTGGCCTGTCCCAGCTTCATCAGCTGCGGGGCCGTGTCGGTCGCTCTGACCGTCAATCCTATTGTGTCCTGGTCAGCGACAGTGAGGACCCCCTGATCCGCAAGCGTCTCCAGGTTCTCTGCCGCAATCACAGCGGTTTTGCCATCGCGGACCAGGACTTGCTCCTGCGCGGTCCCGGTGATTTGTTCGGAGTGGCGCAGCACGGGTTGCCTGACTTCAAGGCGGCCAACTTATATGAAGACAGCGAGTTGTTGCATGACGCAGCCGCGTCCTGTGACCGCTTGTTCAGCCAGGACCCCCTGCTTGAAAAGGCAGAAAACGCCAGGATCCTTGTGGCCTTCCGTGCCCGTTACGGGGAAGCGCTGACTCGGCCGGGATTATAAGAGGTGAGAGGATGCCCAGGATCATCACGGGAAAAGCCAGGGGTGTGAAGCTTGTCATGCCCGCCGGCGCGCTATGCCGGCCGACCCCGGGCCGGACCAAGGAGGCCCTCTTTTCCATTCTGGCTGGCCGGGTGGAAGGAGCCCGGGTCCTGGACGTCTTTGCCGGGTCGGGGCAGGTCGCCCTTGAGGCGCTGTCGCGCGGTGCGCGGGAGGCCGTCATGATTGAAAACGACCACAAGGCCCTGGCGGCCATCGCCGAAAATATCAGGCCGACCAAGCTGGAGGAGGGGGCGGTCATCCTTGCGGGTGATTACCGCTCACAGCTTAAGCGATTGGCCCGGCAGCAGGACCGGTTCGATATCATCTACCTGGACCCGCCCTGGCGCCATGCCGCGGATCTCCTGCGGCAGAAGGCGGATTTGCTCTTTGCCCTGCTGGAATCAAGCGGGATGCTCATCATTGAGACAGACGGCGAGTTGCTTCCCCAAAAGCTCTTTGACCCCGTTTTGTCATGGTTACGCAGTTGTCAGTATGGCGCGGGCATGCTATCCTTTTACCAGTTTAAGCCTGATTGACAGGGCTTTGACAAGTCCCGGCGACAGGATGGCTCTGAGATGAACTCGGGTGGATTGGAAGATATTAAGCGAATGGTTTTTCCAGGAACCTTTGACCCCTTTACAAGCGGCCATTTGGACGTGGTGGAGCGGGCCCTCCCTTTGTGTGACCAGCTCTATGTCGCTGTCTTCGACAACGCCAATAAAAGGCCGGCGGCAGACCGCGCCAGCCGCCTGGCCTGGATCCGCAAAGCCCTTCTTGCCTACCCGGCAGTCCAGGTTCTCTCTTTCGACGGCCTGCTGGTCGATTTCTGCCACCGAAACGGGGTGACTGCCATCGTCCGGGGTCTGAGGAGCGCGGCACAATTTGAGGAGGAGCAGACCATGGCCGAGATCAATCGCCGGATCGGAGGGGGGATCGAGACGGTCTTCCTGCCATCGCTGCCGGACAAGCGCCATCTCTCCTCATCAGCTGTCCGTGAGCTCTTGCGGCTGGGCGGGGACATCACCGGCATGGTTCCCACCGTGATTGAACCGGATCTTGTTGAACACTACGGAAAAAGGGCGACAGAATAAGGGGCAGAAAGCCGGCGGCTTTGTGACAGCGGGGAGGTAAGAGCATGAATGATTACCAAAACAGACGGACGTCTGACAGGGACAGGGAAGAAGCCCGCCATTCTGCGCGTCACCGTGATGACAGGAGTACCGCGACGCTGCTGGAACGGCTTGAGACCGACTTGACGGAAGCCAAAAGCCTGCCCTTTTCCGATAAATGCATGGTCGAGCGCGAGGAAATGCTCTTTTTGGTCCGCATGGTCCGTGAAAGCTTGCCGGAGGAACTGGAGCGGGCCAAATGGGTTTTGCAGCAAAACCGGCAGCTGATCAACCAGGCCAGACGGGAAGCTGATACCATCATGCGGGACGCCGAAGCCCAGATGGCCCGGATGATCGATGAGCATGAGGTGACGCAGCAGGCCATGAACAACGCCTCCGCCCTGATCGAAGAGGCCACCCGCCAAGGGGCGGATATCCGTGCGGCGTCCATTCATTACGCCCATGAAATGATGACCAATCTTGAAAACCATTTGACAGATATCCTGGTCAATATTACGCGCAACAAGAAGAGTCTCGGAGATCCCGATGGAATCTGAAATCAATGTGGTCGTCCTGTTCGGCGGAAGGTCGGGGGAACACGATGTATCGTGCTCATCAGCGGCCTATATCATCGATACCTTAAACCGGTGTGACCGCTATCGCGTGCTGCCTGTCGGTATTACACGGGAGGGGAGATGGTATGCCTATTCCGGGCCGGCAGAGGCCTTGCGCCATGGCGTCTGGTTTGACCAGGGGCCCGTCGTCCCGGCAACTCTGGTCCCGGACAGGGGCAAGCCCTTTCTCTTTACCAACCGGGAGGGGAGGACGGTCAGCTATTCAGCCGATTGTGTCTTCCCTGTTTTGCACGGACCCAACGGGGAGGACGGTACCATCCAGGGCATGCTGGAGATGGCGGACATTCCCTTTGTCGGCTGCGGCATGGCCGCCAGCGCCCTGGCCATGGACAAATGCTTTGCCAATACTATCTTTGAAAAAAAAGACCTGCCGCACACACCCTGGCGCTCCCTCGACCGCGCCGGATGGCAAGGCTCCGATGACCGGTCGATCGATCAACTGATCGAAGGCCTGGATTTTCCTCTCTTTGTCAAACCGGCCAGGGGCGGTTCTTCCCTGGGGATCTCCAGGGTCCAGTCGAGGGAGGATCTGCCGGCCGCACTTGACCACGCCCTGGCCTATGATCGCAAGGTTCTGATCGAACAGGGGGTGCAGGGGCGTGAGCTGGAGATCGCCGCCGTCGGCGGCTACGGGGAACCCGAACTTTCCCCCATCGGGGAAGTGATCCCCGATCGTGAATTTTACGATTACGATTCCAAATATGAGGTGCATTCAACCACACAGCTGGTCGTTCCCGCGCCGGTCGATCCACTGATCGCTGAGCAAGTCCGGAGAATCGCGAAGGAAGCCTGGCAGACGATCGACTGCTACGGCATGGCCAGGATCGATTTTTTTCTTGACCATGATCAGCGCCTTTATCTGAATGAGATCAATACGATTCCGGGATTCGTCAGCATCAGCATGTATCCACGCTTGTTCCGGGCTGCCGGTTACGAGGACGGGGAGTTGCTGGAAAAGTTAATCAGGCTCGCTATGCAACGCGAGGATAAGTAAAAACGAGGTATTTATGGATAGCACAGGCATAATCACTCTGATCGTGGCAGCCGGTCTTATTGCGCTTCTTGTGGCAGGCATTTTAAAAAACCGCCGTCTGGCCCGCTGCGGCTCGTCATTGGCGGATGAAGCTGTCGCGATACTGACCGGGGCGGAAACCGGAGGAAGGCTTCCCGCTGATGCCGTGGCGGAGGTATTCGCTTCATCGGAACGGGAAGAACTCTCCTCGTTCGGGGAACATATGGCCAGGATCAGTGCGTCAAATTTCGAAGGCATGCTGCTGCCTGACCCCGAATCGGTCATGAAGTCACGCGGTTTGTTTCAGGCGGCACCCCTCATCGAGACAGGCAGGCTCTATTCTTTGAATTGCTTTGCGGCCGGCACGCTTTGGCTGGTGGCAGCCCTGCTCATTTCCCTGATGACGGACATGGCCGCTCCGGTGATTTCCCTGTCGCTCGCCACCTTTCTCCTTTCTCTTGTGTTCTCCTTCTTTATCCTGTGGTATACCCGCCGCACGGCGCGTGCGCTGGACAGGGAAAGAGAACGGGTCATCACCGCCCTGTCCGGCTTCGTCCCGGTCTATACCGATCGCACAGGCGTTGCCCTGCTGATTAGCGAGATGACCGGCTATGGCGAGCAGATGCGCGGTGAAGTGAAGGCTTTTTCCCAACTGGCGGATGAGCTTGCCAAAGGTGAGTTCGCGGAAGGCATCAAGATAAGTGTCCGCGAAATCATGAGCCAGGAAGTCGCGCCACCACTCAATGAGACCAATTATGCCCTGACCGGGCTTGCCAAGTCGCTTGCCGAAAAGCAGGAGAAAGGGATGGCTGAACTGGCTGACTCTTTTTCCGCCGCCGTGGCCCAGGCCTTATCGACTCATTTGTCGTCGCTGCCTGACAAGCTTCAGACTCTTTATCAGGTCGCAGAGAACAGCGCCACCATGATGGAGGAGTCGGTCGCGACCATGGAGCGCACGCGGGAGGAAAGCCAGGAAGTGGCCCGTGATGTCCAGGAAACACTTCGCCTCATGGCTTTGGCCAAGAATGACATCGCCGATGAAATGGCCGCCATCAGCGACAACCTTGAGATCCTGGGAGCGAGCACGGAAAAGATGACCGCCCTCTACAGTGGCGAGGAAAGCAATCTGGCCTCACACATCGACCGGCTGACCGATCTGATGCGTTTGTATTCCGACAGGCTTGGCGAAGGCATCGTCGAAAGTGCGAAAGCCATCGAGGCCTCGGTCCGGATGTCGGCCTCCCAGAATAAGAGCGCGGCCATTCTCCTGGAGCGGCTCGATGAACAACTGGCGACCTTGGAGGATCTCGGGCGCCAGATTACAGACAACACCATCAACTTCACCAGGGAGTCGGGCAATTTTGTCACAAAAACCCTGGAAGAGTTTGATGTCAGCCTGGCGGAAATTGTGGAGCGGCTCACCTTTACGACAGCTGAAATCCGTGATGCCATCGACGCGCTTCCTGCTGCGATCCGGGGCAGCTCCGGGCAATAGGACAACAATCCATTGACTGCCAACGCAGAAGGAAAAGCAACAAAGGGCGACAGCGGGATGCGCAAGCCGGGGCGGGCCGGGGGGCATGATATCCGGCCTGCCAGGATCCGCTTGCCTGAAATCAAGCCTGAGACCCAGGAAAAAGCCGAAAAAAGTGAAGAGGTGGCATCGCTTCGGCGCCAGGCCGGAAGGGAAGAACAGCTTATTCCCCGACGTCTTTCGCCGCCTGTCGCAGGCGCTCTTTTGCGATCTGCCCGGTCCAGGCAGGTCGACCCCGACTTCATACGCAAGCGAAGGGAGACATTAAAATACAAGTCTTTTCGGGAGGCAGTCGACGGCTGCCGTGAACTGCATCCGCTCCCTGTCGAGCTGATCGAGAGCCAACTTCCCTCCGATTCGTCCTGGCTGCTGGCCCAATTAAAAGAGATCCGGACCATGGAGCACTTGAAGACATTCGCCGACAGTCTCAGTTACCGGGATCTCAGTCTCCTCTTCACCTCGCTGTCCCTGTTAAAGCGGAGGGAGGAAACCGACCAGGTCCAGAATCTGATCCGCTTGCGGGCCTGCCACTATCTTTACC
>JAAZGN010000262.1 GCA_012511185.1 Clostridiaceae bacterium | reverse complement strand
CTATAGCGGTGGGGATATTGGCGGGTATCATCTTGTCTGTGGTGCCGGCACTGCTTAAATACTATTTGGGAGTACCCGAGGCCATCCTGTTTGTGATGTTAGGATTCATACTGGAGCTACTGAACCAGTATTTGTTCCTTTATACGGATTTGGCCCACCCCAATTCAGCTACGATGCCGCGCTCCATCCGCTTGGCTGCGGAGGTGCCCCAGGCAGCCATGTATATCATCACCTTCGCCGTATTTGCGACGTTTGCTATTTTAATGAACCGGAGCGTCGCCGGTTACCGCATCAAGACGGTGGGACTGAATCCCGCCTTCACCCAAGCCTGTGGGATATCCTCGTTGAAAACGCTGATGGTCTCCGCGGCCTTTGGCGGCGCTTTGGCTGGGTTGGCCGGGTTGTTGGAGGTCCTCTCTGTTTATCATTTTATGTATTACAATTTCGCCAAGGGGTTTGCTTTTTTGGGCATCAGTGCCGCGTTGCTGGGCAAGTTTTCACCTTTGGGCATGCTTTTGGCCTCGTTGCTGTTTGGCGCACTCAACAGTGGCTCTATTGCCCTCGCAGCCACCACTGGGGTATCTGATTCCATTGTCCAGGTCATCCAAGGCTTTATCACGTTGCTGGCCACTGCCAGCGCCATTGCCTTTGTCCGCCAGTTGGCCGGCAAGCGCAAGAGCAGGAGGAATAACCAATGAGCCTTGTCAGCATTTTTGGTGCCATGATGCGCCTCGCCGCCCCCACATTGCTGGTGGCGCTGGGGGGAATGTTTTGCTTGAAGATAGAGCTGTTCAACCTTGGGCTTGAAGGCTTCATGCTGCTTGGAAGTTTTTCCGCTATAGCCGGCACATACCTGTCGGGTAGTATCTTGGTTGGCCTTCTAGCTGCACTGGCTACCGGTGCGTTATTTATGCTGATTTATGGTTTTTTTTCACTGGAGTTGGGGGTAGACCCCGTAGTAGGTGGCATCGCCGTGGTTTCCATTGCGGCGGGGTTCACACGGTTCCTGTTGCCAGCTATGTTTGGCCATACAGGCCGGCTAGAGCTTTTTTCCTCGGTGGTGCTAAAAACCTATTCCGTGCCACTCTTAAAGGACATCCCCATCTTTGGCGGTATGTTCACCAACAATTCTCTCATTGTATACTTTGCAATGCTGTGCCCGTTTCTGCTACGTTACCTGTTCTATCGCACGCCTTACGGCCTGGCTCTGCGGGCAACCGGCGCCAGTGATGAAGTGGCCGCTGCTTCAGGCGTCAACATTCGCCATGTCAAATACATCGCTCTGTTACTGGCGGGATTGCTGTGTGGTCTGGGGGGGGCGCAATTGTCTCTTGCGGCCAATATGTTCAACGTGGGCATGTCTAATGGCCGGGGCTACACTGCTATTGCCGCACTGATTTTGTCCAAATCGCGACCCATTCCCACTTTTTTCGCCTGCCTTCTATTCGGCGCTGCGGAAGCCTTGGTTATTAACCTTTCAGGGGAAGGCACCCCCGCGCAGTTTTTATCAATGCTACCGTATGTGCTGGCCATTGCGGTGGCCGTGCAGCCTAAGGTATTCATCGCTGCCCGCCATCGGGTACGCTTGCATCACTTCAATCAAAGCCATAATTTTACCGGGTCATCAGATATCAACACCGCTAACGACGGTTGAGATAAATTTTTTAAGGCGAGGAAAGAAAAATGTTG
>JAAZGN010000107.1 GCA_012511185.1 Clostridiaceae bacterium | reverse complement strand
GTCCAGGGAAGAAAGGCGCTGGTTTTCCGATCCCTTTGCCTCCGAACTGAGCGACCACGACGCTTTTTCCTGTGAACTGATCGCAGGTACCGCCGAAGGGGGGATGACAGGCATCATGGAAGTCCGCCTGGATCCGGCAACATGCCCCACCATCCTGCGCCATGCCATCGATGATCCGCCTTTATTCTCAAAAGAAAATGAGGCAGACGGCCTGCCCGGTTTCGACTTCTCCCTTTGCGGCATCACGGCCCAAAACCTGCAGTCCTTTACCTTCCCATTCGTCAACCTGTGCACCGTCATTCCCTGTCTGGCTGTCCGCCCCTCGCTTTTGCCGCACTCTGTCCATGACAGCCATGACCTGCGGCTCTTCAATTTTGAACCGTCACACGCCGTCGACGCGCTGGCGCACGGCTCCATCCCCGTCGCGGCCATTCCCGACGGGCGGCAGGAATGGACCGGCGATTACCGCCGGCTCAGGCGAGAGCTGATCCGGCGGTCGCTCCGCGACCACAGCATCGTCCTTTATGCCGGCTCCGGGCCGGGAGAATCGGTCAGCAGCGGCGTCTACGCAGGCCATCGTCTCATCATCTCCGACGGCCGGGTTCTGGCGGAAAGCGTACCTTTCACGACCGGCATGACCCTGGCCGACCTGGCCGCGGAAGACCTCTTTCGCGTGCGAAATAATGCCGGGACGCACTGGGATATCCTGAAAAATGGCAGAGAAAAGACAAAGGCAGACAAGCCCGACCGCTTGCCCTTCCTGATGCGCGGCGAACTCGACGCGGCAAACTTTTTTGAAGAAACCCTTACCATCCAAGGCAGGGGCTTGTCCGGCCGCCTTCGCTTCCTGGGTGCCAGACCCGTCCTCGGGCTCTCCGGCGGCCTTGACTCGGCCGTCGCCTTCCTCGCCTGCCTGGAAGCTGTACGGCTCTTGGAGCGGCCCCCTTCGGATATCATCGCCGTCTCCATGCCAGGACCTGGTACGTCGGAAATGTCAAGGAAACTCGCGCGTCAACTCGGTGAGGCGGCAGGCCTCGATTTTCGGGAAATCTCCATTGATGAAGCCATCGATCAGCATCTTGCCGACATTGGCTACAGAGGGGACCGGTCCGATGTTACTTTCGAAAATGCCCAGGCCCGCGAGCGGACGCAAATCCTCATGGACCTTGCCAACCTTGAGGGAGGGATTGTCGTCGGCACGGGCGATCTTTCTGAACTGGCCCTGGGCTGGTGCACCTACAACGGGGATCAGATGTCCATGTATGCCGTCAATGCCTCTCTTCCCAAAACGGTGATCCGGGAAATGGCAAGTCAGGCGGCCGCCTTGCTTGAAAAGGAACGGTTCCCCCTGATCACCGACCGGCAAGGAGCGCTTACTGCCGCGAAGGCCCTCCGTACTATCCTGGCGCGGCCTGTGTCTCCGGAACTGCTGCTGCCGGCCAAGGACGGCTCCCCGTCCCAGCTGACGGAAGAGGTTGTCGGTCCCTACGAACTTATTGATTTTTTCATCTGGTATCTTATTTTCGACCAGAAAAAACCCTCGGCCGTTCTGGATCTGGCCCGGCAGGCTTTTGAAGGCGAATACGGACTAGAAGAAATCGCCGGCTGGATGGAAAGCTTCATCCGGCGTTTTTTCAAGAGCCAGTTCAAGCGCACGGCTTCCCCGGAGGGCATATCGGTTCTCCCCCGGCGTCTGGTCCCACTCACTGCCTGGCAGATGCCGGGAGACGCTGCTGCTGATCTTTGGATCAGAGAGCTAACTGACTACATGGCGCAAGAGGCACCTTAAGTGATTTTGTAGTTTTCAACATACAGAACTTGAATAATCAACAAGTTATCAACAGAATTCTCTCCATTTTCAACCTTATTCTGTACTCATAAGGCGACAGATCCGCAATCGTCCGATACCTCTTAAGTTGTTAACAAAGTTATTAACAATACACAGTCTGCATCTCACAAAATGTTGGCATTTTCAGGGCCGGATAATCCTGAAAATGCCTGAAAAATCAGACATTTCGCCTTTCGCGCGGCCTCTTTTTCTGGTAGGATGAAGAACACGATCGTTTCGCATCGGAAGAGGTATCAGAATAGTAGGAAGGGGACGTATTTTTCCACCATGGCAAGAAAAAGCGCTGATTCGATTTGGAGTTCTGTCTGTCAGCAGACCCTGCGTAAGGAAATTAACCCGCTGACTTTCAATACTTGGTTTACCAACGCCAAACCGTACCTGTCAAGCGAGCGAACCTTCGGCCTGGCTGTGCCAAATGAGATCGCCATGGAGTACATCGGCCAGCACCGCGAGCAGATTGAATTCGCCTTGAGAGATGCCACACGGATTCATTACGACCTGGAGATCGCGGTCCGGCCAGATGGGAGCATCCCCTCCAAAGAAGAACTCGAACGGCAGTACGACGCAACTTTCAATGGAAACGGATCTTTTCAGATCGGCCGGCTCAATCCCGACTACTCCTTTTCAACCTTCATTGTAGGCTCAAGCAACAGCTTCGCCCATGCCGCCTCTGTCGCCGTGGCTTCCATGGAATCCCCGGGCAACTACAACCCGCTTTTCCTCTACGGCGGGTCGGGACTTGGCAAAACCCACCTGATGCATGCCATAGGAAACCAGGTACGCCGGGATTTTCCCAACAAACGTGTCGTTTACGTGCAGTCGGAGCAATTCGTCAACGAATTTATTACCTGTATCCAGAAGAACGACTTTGAGGCTTTTCGCAACCATTACCGGCTGGCCGACATGCTCCTGATCGACGACATCCAGTTCATTGAGTCAAAAGAGCGCATGCAGGTTGAATTCTTCTACACTTTCAACGCCCTTTATGAATCGGGGAAGAACATTATCCTAACCTGCGACAAACCGCCCCAAAGCCTGGCGGCACTGACCGACCGCTTGCGCACCCGCTTCATCAGCGGCTTGACCATCGACATCCAACCGCCGGACTATGAAACCCGGATCGCTATCCTGAAGAACCTGTGCCGGTCACACGGCGTCGACATTGAGCCCGATGTCATTGAATACATCGCAAGCAACATCACCTCCAACGTCCGCGAGATCGAAGGCGCCTTTAAGACCATCAGCGCCCTGCAGACC
>JAAZGN010000106.1 GCA_012511185.1 Clostridiaceae bacterium | reverse complement strand
CTTCGCCAGAGACGCCGCGTAAGCAACCGCCACCCGCTCCGTACAGCCCAGCGCGACGACCAGCTCTTCCTCCAATTGCTTCAAAAAATATTCCTGCTTCATGACAACCCTCAATGGCTCACTTACTGATCCCGCCCTTGCTCCACTGTTTTTCCGAGCCGAGATTAAGCGGCTTGCGACAATCCGGGCAATCAATCGAGGCAATTTGATTTCGTTTCACAAGCGACATGCGCTCGCCGCAGGAAGGACAATTGTAAGCAGATGAAAGCGATTTATCTTCACGGATAAGCCGTAGCCGGTTCTTCACATCGAGTGTTCCGCAGTTACGGCAGCGGTACAGCTCCCGTGAAAAATCCAGCTCGCACTGGTCAGACTGCACCAGGTCAATCAGGATGAGCGGGTCAATCTTCCCTGACCGGATCTCATCCAGTATTTCCTTGAATATGTGGTGATCATCCCCCTGCCTGCCGAGGAAGAAAGTATCACGGTATGGGCAATCGGAGCAGGCCAGTTCATAGGCCAGACGCCAGGGCAAACGCGACGGTTTGTGAGAGGCGACCCTGATACCGGTTCCTTCAACAGGCGCCATATGGTCGACAAAAAGAACCGTGTACTCCGTCTCCTCTTCGGTAATGGTCACCAGGGAAATCGCAGCGTCGTCGCCCTTCTTCTTCAACCTGGTTCCGGGAAGATTATCCAACAGGACAGCCCGCCAGGTACCATGATTGGCAGGTGTCAAGTCTTTGATGCGGACGAAGTTGATGTAATCATCCGGAACGGAAGGTGGTTCAGGTAGTTCCTCCGTGACAAAATCTTCCGCTTCTGCGTCCTCCAGCTTCCTTCGAAAACCGTCAGCCAGATCATCGTAGGCCTGCCGTTTTTTTGCCTCATCCCGGATAAAACAGGCTGTCAGGATCTCCGGCTCGAGCGGGTCACGAAGCGGATCCAGGGAGCGGAGCGCCAGGGTACTGCGTTTCAGCGCGTCCCCCTCGTGCAAGGCCAGCACCCCCTGGACAAAGGGATGGCGATTCAGTTCAAGCGTCGGTTTGACGACCATGACCAACATTTGCGGAAGCAATGCAGCTGGCGCAACAAGTGCATCCTCTGACTCAAAATACTGGTAGCTGCCTTCCTCCGGATCGGCGATTCCCAGAAAGGCAATTTTCAAAACACGGTCAAGGTAAGCATAAGCCAGGTAGCCCGACTCACTATCCGGCAATGATTCCAAGCCTTCCTGCAAAAAGAGTTTTTTGTCGGGTGAAACGACGAGGAATTTCTCATCAATCTGCCAGAATTCGTATGATTTCAGCATATGGCGCTTGATTTTCTTGGCTTTGAGTTTATTCATAGTGACACCACAAAATCTGTTCACTGACAGACTGCTGTGGTTCCTCCTTTTTTTCTATTCTATCAGTCGTTGCGCGGTTTGGCGCATACCTGCAGTGACAACAGCGAGCGGTTCATAGGTCACGCTCGCTGCGGGCTGGTTTGTTCTGCTTGACGGCCACGGACTAATCCAGAAGCCGCTTAATTGTCGCAAATTCAGAAGCGTTAAAGACGATATTTTCACCCGTCACACTCTCCAGTTTTGTGCCGGATTCTTCAACAAAGAGATCACCCAGCCTGTAGAGCGCCTCGCCGTCATCACCCTTGCCTGTATTGATCACAATTCCGTTAAAGGAGACATTCTTGAGCGTGGTTCCTTTGGACGTGATCGCGAAGGGTGCCGCATTCAGGGTCACCCCGGAGGCAAGGTTAATCTCCAGCTGGATATCCTCAAAGGTCAGGTTCTCAAAGTAGGCACCAACCAGCTCTTCAAACAAGGCCACATCCTTGTGTTTGTCCTGATCCATTTTCTTGGTCTTCATGGTCAGTCTGATATTCTTCAATGTGTAGCCGTTGCCCAGGATCTTGCCGCTGAAAGATCCGGCCATGCTCAAGGACTCACCCGCGAAGTCGATGTCACCGACCAGGATGAACCCGTCAACCGGGTTGCCGGATCTGTCCTCACCGAAAAATCCGAACTTGCTGCCGAACTTCAAGTCGGAGGGCTTGGAAACCTGAATATAACTGCCCTCGGAATACTTCAAATAAATGGTTTTATTGGCTGTGTTGGCTGTGTAATAATCAATCGCGCCTTCGTAAATCTGATCCTTGGCCCTGCGAATCTCCGCCCTGGCCTCCGGATCGTCCGTCGTGATGCTGTAGCCGAGCCGGTTTATGTAAAGGTCCGAGGTATCAAGCTGCGACTCCAACTCCTCTTTTGACGGTTCCTCAAAATCGATTCGCTCAAAATAAGCGGGAAACATCTCATAAAGCTGGTCATAAACCTCCTGGTTGGTTGGGATCAGTTCTTTGTGGACGTATTCGTTGAAGCGGAATGGCTGTGTCAATTCCCGGTCCGCATAATAGCCGTCAAAGGTCATGCCAGGTTTTGCGATCAGCTGTTCGGCAGCGCTGGATAGGGGTTGGATCGCCTCGTCACTTGTAATATTCTTGGAAAACTTGACCTCATCTGTCTCCGGATCAGTGTAGCTGACACGGCCTTGGGGAACCCATCTCGCGTAGAGAAGCATGTCTTCCTGAACCCGGTCTTCATTAAAGTCCCACCGGTCCTCAGCCTGGAAAGCGTAACCCGCTACCCCATCCTCTCCGGCCGGCAGGTCTTCCTTGGCTGTGTACCATCCTGCCAGGACGTAGCCGTCCCGGATGGGTTCAATCAACATGTTGGTAGTTCCCGAAGGTTTGAAAAGATAGGAATTTTTCATGTATTAGGTTTCGCGAACCTCGCGGTTGCTGACCACCCCGCCGAGCGCATTGTAGGTCACCAGGCAACTGTATCCCCAATCGCCGGGGTCTGCCGCCTGGCCGGTCACCGAACAGGCGGAGAGGAATAGACTCCCCACAACAATCATGATTAGCAAAATCAGAGGATAGCGCATGCTGTTTTTATTCATTGATGGTGTTCCCCCTAAACTGGTCCTGCATTTTCTATTTAAACCAGACTTTGATACAAAACAATATAAAGAGTGCGAAGCCGCCAAAAACAACGAGGCCGAAAATGACGTAGGAAGAAATCATACCCAAAGAAGTAGTGATGTACTCCCTTTTCGTCAGTTTGACCTGGAGCTGATCCGTTACCTTTGCCTGCTGCTTGCGCGCTTTGCGCAGGAATAGCGGGCCAGGCATACCGTCGACACTCATATCGGCGATCACACGGCCGTCATCCACAAAGCGCTCTTTTTTATCTTTCTTACTCAAACGTCTCACCCTTGATCAATCTTGGCTGTAAAGGTGACAGGCGACACAATGGCCTTCTTCGTATTCTATGAATTTCGGCTCAATCTCGGAACAGACTGGCATGACGTTGGGGCAGCGGGTACGGAATTTACATCCGGAGGGCGGATTGATCGGGCTCGGGATATCTCCTTCCAGAACGATCCGTTTCATCTTCACATCTGGGTCGGAAACCGGAACTGCGGACAGCAAGGCCTTCGAATAGGGGTGCATGGGCTTGGAAAAGACCTTCTCCTTGTCTCCCATCTCCATGATAGTACCCAAATACATGACGCCCACGGTATCGGAAAGATATTCGACGACGGACAGGTCATGCGAAATAAACAAATAGGTATAGCCAAACTGTTCCTGGAGATCCTTCATCAGGTTGATGATCTGGGCCTGAATCGACACGTCCAGGGCACTCAGGGGTTCGTCAGCGATAATGAATTTGGGGTTGAGCGCCACGGCTCTGGCGATGCTGATGCGCTGCCTTTGACCTCCCGAAAACTCATGCGGGTAGCGGTAGAAATATTGGGGTTGCAAGCCGCAATCGTGCATGACCTTTAATATGTAGGATCGGTAGCGGTTCTTGGGCACAATCTTGTGTGACTTGACAGCCTCCCCGATAATCTCACCAACGGGGATACGGGGCGAAAGACTGGAATAAGGATCCTGGAAGATCATCTGCATTTGTGGACGCATCTTGCGCAAGGCCCTCTTTGACATTTTCGACAGGTCCCTGCCGTCAAATAGCACCTGACCGTCCGTCACATCGATCAGACGGAGGATGGTTCTGCCAACTGTCGTTTTCCCGCAACCGGATTCCCCGACAAGGCCCATGGTCGTTCCGCGTTTAATGGTGAAGGAAACGTCATCCACAGCCTTGACATAAGAACGTCTCTTGCCCAGACCGAATTTGGAAATGGGAAAGTATTTCTTAAGGTGATTGACTACGAGGATGTCATCCTTGTCTTTACTATTTTTCAAATTTTCCTTTGTCATAGTCTTCTACCTTATACTCTCCATTACCTCTTCTTCTTGAAGGATCTCATCACCGTAAAGAAAGCAGGCCGTGGCATGATTCTCGTTGAAATGTGTCATCCCCGGGTAGTGCTCATGGCAGATCGGCATGGCTTGATCGCAGCGGTTGCAAAAATAACAGTGATCAGGCATGTTGATTGGATTGGGCACCTGGCCCCTGATGCTGTACAAACGGTCTCCGACCGTCTCACCGCCCGGCTTGGATTTCATCAGGCCAATGGTGTAAGGG
>JAAZGN010000105.1 GCA_012511185.1 Clostridiaceae bacterium | reverse complement strand
TGGGAAACACCTCTTTCACGTTTTGGTTATCTTACCACTGATCCGCCGCGGTGAGAAAACCCTGATAGCGGTCTTTGCCGGTCGCCGCCACCAGCCCCGTCACATGAATTCCCGCTTCCAGGAGCGGGCGGGCGGCCTCGGCCATGGTCGCGCCAGTTGTCAAAACGTCATCCAAAAGGAAAACAGTACGCCCTCCCAGCGGCACGGCAGCAGGGCAAAGGGGATCGAGCCGGAAGGCATCCTGCAGGTGGAGGTGTCGCTCTTTCACCGAATGCGCCTCACTTTGCCGCTCTGTGAAGCGGTGGCGCACCAGCAATGAGTCCACGGCTGGGGTATCAACCGATGATGCCAGACAATCCGCCAGAACCGACACCTGGTTGTAGCCACGTTCGGCCTTCCTGCGCCGGTGAAGGGGAACCGGGATGATGGCATCCGCAGTGAGGCGGTGGCGGCGGATCGTTCGCGCCATCAAGGGAGCGAGCGCCTGTGCGCGGTCCGTCCGGCCCGCAAACTTCATGGATATGAGCAGCTTGGGCAGCGCATCCTTGTAAAAAAATGTAGCGTACAAGGGAAAGGGTCCCTCCCATTCGATCCTCTCCGCCCCCATGCGAAAGGGAAGCACGGAAAGGCAATCCTTGCAGACAAAGGGCGAAGGAAGAGGAGGATGGACCGCCTCATCGCAGACAGCGCAGTAGGGGACATAGTAGAACCGCCCCAGGGTCTTTTGAGCAAAAGACAGGGCCTTGCGGAACCGGCGCCGGCTGTTCACGACCGGAGGGCGAGCTGGCGGGCCAGGGTGCCGCGCCGCTCATTGGCCTCGTTGTTTTTCAGCATCATGGCCAGGGTGCGTCGTCGCGTTAAGAGAAAAAGCCGTTCCTTGGCCCGCGTGATTCCTGTATAGAGCAGGTTTCGCGTCAGGAAGGAAGGTGCGCCCGCGGGGATGACCAGGATTTCCACGGGGTACTCCGAGCCTTGAGCTTTATGGATGGTTGTCGCGTAAGCCAGGTCAAGATCATTCAAATCCTCACCCTTGATGACAGCAAGGCGTTCCTCTTCAAAGAGGACCTCAACACTTCGGCTGGTCAAACTGATCGACCGGACCACACCTGTTTCGCCATTCATGACACCTGTACCCCGGCGTCCGGCCCTTTCAATTTTCCACTCCAGGTCATAATTATTGCGGGTCTGCATAACCTTGTCGCCGGAGACAAATTTCTGGCTACCGGCCTCAAGGCCATGAAAGGTATCGCCGTGGGCAAGTTTCTGCAGGCTCCGGTTGAGCTCGCCAACACCGGCTGCGCCGCGCCGGATGGCCGAAAGCACCTGGGCACCCCAAAGTCCGTCCAAGCCATAATAGTCCGGCAGGACTTGGCGGCACAGCTTGATGACCCCCTCGTGCATGGCCTCTTCATTCTCGCAATCGATGAAGATAAAGTCGGATTCGAGCGACTGGTCAAAGTCGAGCGGGTCTCCCTTGAGGATCCGGTGCGCGTTCAAAACGATCAGCTTGTGGGCCTCCTGCCTGTAGATCTCGGTCAAGCGCTTGTGCGCCACCACCTGGCTTTGGAGCAAGTCGCGCAGGACCTGGCCGGGACCGATCGAAGGCAGCTGGTCCGCGTCACCGATCAGGAGCAGGCGTGTGCCCGGCTTGACCGCAGTCAAAAGGTTGGCAAACAGGAAAAGATCAATCATGGAGCATTCATCCACGATCAGGGTGTCGCAATCCAGGGTATCCGCCGTCAGCCAGAAGGACGCATCCGGCAACTCGTCATCCTGGGCCCTCAGCGCGAGGAGGCGATGGAGCGTCTGTGCGGGCATCTTGCAGACTTCTGACAATCTTCTTGCCGCGCGGCCTGTCGGCGCTGCGAGAAGGATTTTTTCTCCCCGGGCTTTCAAGATCTGTGTCAGCAGGCGTACAATGGCTGTCTTTCCCGTGCCCGGCCCGCCTGTCACGATGGAAAATGATTGGGTCAGCGCCATCAGCAGCGCTTCGTACTGTTCTTCGCCGGGTTCGAATTTTTCCTGCCGGGCAAAGCCTTCAACCTGGCGGGCCGCATCCTGCCAGGGTATGGACCGTCGCGGTAAGAGCCTGCTGTCCGACAAAAAGAGGGTGCGGCGGGCCAGAGCCTGTTCAATCAGAGCCACATCCCGGAGCGCGATCAGGTCGGACGGAACAGGAGAATCCGTCGCCCTGCTTTCAGGCGTTTGCTTCAGCAGGCTGCCCTTTGCAAGCTTTTTCACGGCCCGCGACCATTTGCCGTCTCCCTGATCAGGGGCTGGTGCGGGTGAAAGCGTTTCAATCTCCATCTTCTCTGTCAAACGGACAAGCAACCCCTCTGCGATCAAAGCATCGATCGCCTCCATCAGCCTGGCGGGACCAAGATCCAGCTTTTTGGCAAGCGCTCCTGCGACCGACCTCGCCGATTCGACTGTATGACCTTCCCGAAAAAGCGACTGATGGAGGGCAAATAGAACTGCCCCCCGAAGCCGGGCGGGGTGATCACCGGCAATACCGACTGCCGAAGCGATGGCATCGGCGGTTAAAAACCCGATCCCTGCGACCTTGGTGGCCAGTTCATAGGGGTTGGTGCGAATCAGCTGCTCGGCGCCGGCACCAAAGATCCGGTGGATACGCAGAATACGGGCAGGCCCGATCCCGTGAGGAAGTAAAAGTAAAAGCAGTTCCTGGAAACCGCGATCTTCCTCGAGCCGATCCTGGAAGGCCCGGGCCTTCTTCAGGCCGATGCCCCGGATTCGGGCAACCCGTTCCGGTTGGAGCCGCATGACTTCCAGGGTTTCGTCCCCGAAGGCATCGACCAGTTTTTTCGCTGTCGCGGGACCGATCCCCTTGACGGCGCCCGAAGAAAGGTATTTCTCGATCCTCTCACTGCCATGGGGTACCGTCCTCGAAATTGTCTGTACAGAGATTTGGGGCCCGTAAACCGGGTGATCACTCAGCCTTCCCTCCCCCGCAACAAGATCACCCGCCGACAGGTAAGGCATGACGCCGACAAGAGTCAGCTCTTCATCGTCACCGCCCACCTCCAAAACGGTGTATCCGTTGTCTTCATTGCGGAAAAGGACGCGCAAAACCGTGCCTGAAAAAGAAACAGATTCTTCAAAGTCCAAGTCCTTACCTTTTCGAAGTTCTGCTTGTCCGTGATCATCGACAGGGGTCACATCAGCTCCTGGCGGGAAGATTCCCTTTCCTCAGTTTGACAGCAGCTCCTGGACGGCGTCAAGCCGTTCCCAGGGCAGATCAAGATCCGGCCTGCCAAAATGTCCGTAATTGCTGACCTGCGTATAAATCGGACGGAGCAGATCGAAGCGCTCGATCAAGGCGGCGGGCCGCAGATCAAAGGCACGCCGGACCAGGGTACTCAGTTCCTCATCGGAACGTCCGATGCCCGTGCCGAAGGTGGTGACCGTGACTGAAACCGGCTGGGCCACGCCAATCACGTAAGCGATCTGCACTTCACACTGGCTGCAAAAACCGGCAGCCACCAGATTCTTGGCGATGTAACGGGCTGCGTAGGAGCCCGTCCGGTCCACCTTGGTTGGATCCTTTCCGGAAAAGGCCCCGCCACCGTGGTGGCCAAAGCCTCCGTAGGTATCACAGATGATCTTTCTTCCGGTAAGGCCGGTGTCCCCCTGCGGCCCTCCGATCACGAACCGGCCTGTCGGGTTGATGAGAATCTTGGTTTGGCTGTCGAACAAATCGCCTGCGAGGACAGGGTAGATGACAGCATCCTCTATCTCTTCACGCACCTGTTCAGGCGGGACGTCAGCACTATGCTGCGAGGAGACGACGACCGTGTCGATATGGACGGGCCGTTCGCCCTCGTAATGGATGGTCACTTGCGATTTGCCGTCCGGGAAAAGAGAAGGGGCGTGTCCGCTTTTGCGCGTCTCAGCCAGCCTTTTGGTCAGGCGGTGGGCCAGGGTGATGGGCAGCGGCATGTATTCGGGCGTATCACTGTTGGCAAAACCAAACATCATTCCCTGGTCACCGGCGCCCGTGTCGTGGCCGCCGCTCCCGCGCGATTCAAGCGAACAGTCGACCCCCAGGGCAATATCAGACGATTGTTCGTCGATCGAAGTCAAGACCGCGCAAGAGGAGGCGTCAAATCCGGTGTGATTGCCCATATACCCGATCCGGCGCAGTGTTTCGCGCACGATCAGGGGAATATCGGCATAGGCGCTTGTGGTAACCTCCCCCAGGACGAGGACCAGGCCGGTCGTCACGACAGTTTCACAGGCGACACGGGCGCAAGGGTCGTGACTGATCAGGGCATCGAGTACGGCATCGGCGATCTGATCACAAACTTTATCCGGGTGGCCCTCAGTAACCGATTCTGACGTAAAAAGCCAGGCATCGTTAGTTGAATTAAACATTATTTTACCTCCTGATCCTTAGCGCGAGAGGAGCGTCATGCCGACAAAAATGCCTCCCGGGAGGAGGCTGTCGAGAACCTCATCTCTCAGACACTTCTGTCTGCAGGAATTAGCACCGCCGCATCACCGCGGTTGCCGGGCTTCACAGGGCCAGTCCCTCCACCTCTCGCGATAAGATGATATTCAATTTTAACCACTATAACACATCGGGGCGGGGCGCAGTTTGACGAAAAGGCAAGTCAAGGCCTTTTCTGCCATTCTGTCAGGCTGCAAAGGCCAAGGCTCTTTTTTAAGATGGCCCCAGATAACAAGGGAGAGAAAGGGCGCAGTACAGATGGGGCAGGCCAAGCCGACGGTTGTTTTGATTGACCAATATGACCTTTCAGTCAGCCGGTTGGCAGAGCGCCTCCGGGTGCTGGCAGAAAGCACCTACGATGTTGTGACCATGCCTCCTGGATCGCTTCTGCCTGACCACACTTTTAAAACACAGGCATCCCTGATGATTGACCCTTGTTCCTTGAAGGAGGCCTGTCTTGCGGCAAAGGGCTCCCCTATCGTTCTTTGCTGGGGCGAAGCTTCCGCCCTGGACATCGAGGGCTTTCCGCAGACCGTTCCCCGCTTTGGAGGAGCGCGCCGGATTGACCGGATGATCCGGCACCATTTGTCGGATCAAATCGGCAGGGGCACACCCGGAACCGGCCACCGGTATCTGGGCTGTCACCTGTCATTCTCCCAGGGCAAGGGCGAATTCATCACGCGCCATGTTATCAACAAGGAAATGTCAGCCGGCAGGCAAGTCGTCTATCTGCCGGTCAAACCACTCTACCTGCTCACGGATGACTTTCGCCGCGGCCCCGGGCAGACGGCAGGTGACCTGCTTTGCCTGATCGCCTCCGGGGACCTGCCCAAGGCCCGCGATCTCGGCTGCTGGCTTTACCTTCACGAAGGCGGCTACATGACCTTCAGGCTGCCCGACCGGGCGGATGACCTGACTGCCTGCGACAGTGAATGTCTGAAACAACTGGTGCACCTTTGCGGCAGTTATGCCCGCACCTGCACGGAGTCCACTATGGTCTGGCTCGATACAGCAGGGCTCCTCCTTGGCAAACTGAGTTCAATCGCCGTCCTTTGCGACCACGTCTATGTCGATATCCCCCCGGGTGACTCCTCTGCCGCTTTAATGGCCAGACGTGAACTGGGGATTTTTCTGGCGGCCCTTCCCCAAAGTTGCGCAATCCTTGAGCACCCGACTGAGCCGGTGGCCGCCTTCGAAGGTCCCTGACCTTGCTGCCGGGCTACAAGGAAAAGCAAAACTGGATCCGGCGCATCGCCTCCAATCTTGAGCCGGGCAGCGAGCCTTCGGATGATGAATTGAGGCGTATGATCGCTGCCGAGGTATCGAGCAGAACTCAGGGATCCTCGCTGACCGTCCAGGAGAAAACCCTTCTGATCCGCCACCTCTTTGACGCCATGCGGGGACTGGATATCCTGCAGCCGCTTCTCGACAAACCGGACATCACGGAAATCATGGTCAACAGCCCCGGACAGATCTATATCGCACGCGCCGGCAAGCTGGAAGTAACCGGCCTGGCCTTCGATTCCGCTGCCCACATGACCCATGTGATCAGCCGCTTTTTCGGGCGCGCCAATAAGCTGGTGCACGAACGCTCGCCAATCGCAGACATGCGCCTTGCGGACGGATCGCGCGTGCACGCCATCCTTCCACCCGCCGCGCCTGATGGTCCGGTCCTGTCCATCAGGCGTTTCACAGGGATCCACCCTTCCATGGAGGCCCTGGTTGGCAACAAGACCCTCCCCCAAAGCGAAGCCGACTTTCTGGCGGAGGCTGTCCGCGGCCGCAAGAACATTTTCATCAGCGGCGGCACAGCTTCGGGGAAAACGACCTTTCTCAACGCGCTTGCAGCCTTTATCCCCCAGAATGAACGGGTCGTGACGGTTGAAGATGCCGCGGAACTCGAATTGACGGGAAAGCACAACCTGGTTCGCCTGGAAGCCCGTGCGGCATCCATCGACGGCGGCGGCACCATTTCCCTTTCCACTCTCATCAATTCCTCGCTTCGGCTCCGTCCCGACCGTGTGATCGTCGGCGAGGTCAGGGGTGTCGAGGCTTACGATATGATCCAGGCCATGCAGACGGGACATCCCGGCTCCATGTCAACCGGCCACGGCAACAGTACGGGGGAGATGCTCAACCGGCTGGCGCTTCTGCTCATGCCCGCTTCCCAGCTGCCCTGGGAAGCGTGCAGAAGGATGGTGGCCTCTTCAATCGATCTGATGGTTCATCTGGTCAGGATGCCGGACGGCCGGCGGCTGGTCGCTGAGATCTGTTCGGTCACCGGCTTCCAGGACGAAAGCTTTCAGCTTTTCACCCATTACCGGTCACCTCATCATACTGACACCGGCCACAGCGAAAAACCAATCGACAGGAAGCCCTTGCACGATGGGGCGAAAGAAAGAGCCGTACCGCCTGCCCGTGAAAGACAGCGCCGTACCGTCCACCTCGTACGCCTGCGCAATCGAAAGGGGTAACCATGCGTAAGAATAACAAGCGTAAAAGACATAAGCAGGGACAAATCCCGAAAACTCAAAGAAGAAAAAACAGGCGCCTGGTCCGCCGCCATTGGCTGTCCGCCATCCGCTGGATACTGCTGTCGGTCATCCCCGCCCGTCTCGCCCTGATCTCTTTTCTGGGGGACACATCCTCCTGCTGGCCTGCCACGGCCGGGGGAGCCTTCCTTTTGGGCATCGGCCTTGCCCGCCTTTTTCACCGGCGCGAGGAACGGATGCTGCTCACCCAGTACCAGCATCTTCTTGGCTATCTTTCGACCAGGCTTTCGGCCGGTATCCCCTTGGAAGCAGCCTTCCTTAAGTCCGTTCACCCTCTGTCCGGGCAGCTTGGACGCAACAACCTGATCATCCGTTCGCTCCTTGGCTTGAGAAAAAACCTCGAAGCACAAATGTCTCTCAATGAGGCGCTCGCAGTCTTCATCCGGGAGGTCAAGCTTCCCGTGTGCAAGCGCGATTTTACCATGCTGATCATGCTGGCGCAGACGGGGGGGAGATTGGATGTGTTTATCCGCCAAAGCCATCAGGATCTCGCCTCACAAATCAACACGCAAAGCGAAGTGGCCAACGAACGGCGCGGTCATTCGAGCGAAGCACTGATCCTGGCAGTCATTCCCTTCTTCATGGCCCGCTTTGTCCTGAGCAATGCGTCGACCTACAGCCAGCCGATCCAGGGTGCTCCTTCCCTGATGCTGCCGCTCCAAATACTCTACCTGGTCGCCATGTTCGCCCTCTTCATCCTGCTTCTGCTGTTGGCCCCTGAAAAGACCAGAATCAAAAAAAAGCAAAAAACCAAACATCAAGACCGAAACATGCCTGCTTCCGAAAAAGCAAGCGCGGCAAAACTCCTGTCACGCATCTACCTTGACTGGCTGCCCGGGCAGATCGGCATGTCGGTTGCGTCCGCTGTTCAGCTTCTGTCCGGTGACCCCGAACACGCCTGGCCTTCCTACCTGGCAAAGAAACGTTTTGACCTTACCCTGGGCTTCCTGCTTGCCGCCCTCCTCGCCTTGTCGGGGCGCATCTCATGGTTTTTGATCCTGCTGGTACCCTTCATTTTTTCAACCCTGCGCGACATCATGACCGTGGGGCGGGCAGCCAGGCAAAAAGAACAATTCCGTTTCTATTATCCCTCCGTCGTCAACTCGCTTCACATCCTGATGGAGAGCGGCCTGACGCTTGACCGTTCCCTGCGCATGGTTGCCCATGTCAACATTGCAGGCACTAATCCCGACAACCCGGTTGCCTTGAGTCTTGCGCACGCGGCTCTTCTGCTTGAAACGGGCTATGACGGTGTGATGGCCGCCGACCGGCTGGCCGAACGTTGCCCCCTGCCGGAAGTGCAGGCGGCGCTCCGCCTGATGGCCCGCTACGAGCGGGAGGGGGGCAAGGAAATCCTGGAGCTCATCCGCATGCAATCCGACCGGAGCCGCCAGATCTACCGCGACGCGCTGAGAGGCAGAGCTGAGCAACGCTCCCTGCTCTACGTCATTCCCATGGCCATTGACCTGGTCGTTGTCATGGTGACCGTCATCCTGCCGGCTCTTGTCAGCATGCAGACCTGCTTTTGAACTCGTGAAATGAAAAATCTGTCAATTCCGCGATCCTGGCCGCCTGGAGGCATAGCGGACCTGCCGGGGGGCAGGCGGAAGCCGCCATAATGAAAGGCACCATGATGTCATGAGGAAAGGAGGCAGCCGTGAAGAAGAGAAAACAACCTGAAAGGCTGTCATGGGAAGGCTTCGGAACACTGGAGGTCATCATCATCATTGCAGTCCTGATCACCATCGCCTTACTGTTTCGTGAGAATATCATCGCCTTTGCCAACAATCTGATCAATAAAGTATTCACCTCCTCGGTCATCGACGGGCTTTAGGGCGGATCACAGGCATGGCGGAGTCCACCGGCCTTCCCGGTTTTGTCCGGCTGTCATCTTCCGGGGCTGCCGCCTGCCGGGGGGCCGACCCCCACCTTGAAGCCGGGCTTCTCCGCCACCGCCCCGCCAGCGTTCTGCCTCTGTCCTGGCTGGCGGATACGGACGGCAAAACCGTTCTCTATGCGGAAGTGCGGGATCACGCGCCTCTTTGCGAATCAATCCTAACCATGGAAAAAAACAAAATCACCGGCTACCGGCTCCTTGAAAGAATTATGGAAGCCGTCGATGAAGCGCTTGACCATCTCTTTTTGGTCGAACAGGAGCTGCTTCGTCCGGATCTGATTTTCACGGATGCCGGCTTCCCGGGAAGCGAAGCTTCGGTACATTTGATTTGCCCGCCCTTCACATTCAACCTGTCCGGAACGCAAAAGGACCACGAACCGCTGATCGATCTGCTGGCCCGTGTTTTCCAATGGGACACGCTCACCGCCAGACGCTTCAAACAACTCTTTTTCAACCAGGCCTATGCCGATTTGCTCGAAGAGGCGCGGGCACTTGCCGGCCATCCCACGCAGCAGGCAGGACCGGTGACCCATGGAAAGAATAAGCACCCGACTCCCTCACATGAGCGAAGAGGGCTGTCCTCACTGATTCAAGCCCTGGGCCGGGCGATTTTCTGGCAGGGTGGCCGGGACACCGTCCATGAAAGGACCCGTGAACTTGATCTGGCACCCGGCAACTACAAGATCGCGCAGTTGTCCGAGGGATTGCCCGGTACACCTGAGGAAGAATGCGGCCGGCGTGCCTATATTCTCACCGAAGAATTTTTTATTGGCAGGGAAATGGGGGACGCCGACCTTTGCATCGATTCGTCAGCGGTCAGCAGGCTTCACGCGCGCATCCTGCTGAAGGGCGGCAGTTTTTTTGTCGAGGACCTGGGTTCCAGCAATGGAACAACACTGGACGGGGTACGGTTGAACCGTCACCGCGAGTACCTGCTCCCCGATAAGTGCAGGATCGCCTTCGCCGGGCATTTTTTCTATTTTCGTTGCGAATAAGCCGGCGATAAAAAGCGCTCCCCCGGCAAGGGCGGGGAAGCGCCGATTTCCTTTACTATAGTCCTTCTATTTTGTTCCAAACAGCCTGTCGCCGGCATCACCGAGGCCTGGTACGATGTAGGCGTGTTCATTGAGGCAGTCGTCCAATCCGGCACAGAAAATAGGGATGTCGGGATGTTCACCATGCAGTTTTTCGATGCCCTCCGGAGCAGCAATCAGACATACAAACTTGATGTGTTCAATGTTGCGTGCCTTGAGAAAATCGACGGAAGCAGCCGCAGAACCTCCCGTGGCCAGCATGGGATCCAGTAAAATCACGTCACGGTTCGCGATATCGTCGGGAAGTTTGCAGTAATACTCGATCGGCTCGAGGGTATCCGGGTCGCGGTAGAGACCGATGTGACCGATCTTGGCCATGGGAACCATGTTGATCATGCCGTCCACCATGCCCAGTCCGGCGCGCAGGATGGGGACCAGGGCAAGTTTTTTTCCGTCAATCATATGGCAGTGCGCCGTTCCAACCGGGGTTTCCACTTCAACCGGCCGCAGGGGCAGATCACGCGTCACCTCATAGGCCATCAGCATGGACACTTCGCTTACCAGCTCGCGAAATTCTTTGGATTTGGTATTCTTGTTGCGCATGAGCGCAAGTTTGTGCTGGATCAGCGGGTGGTCAAAAATGAACACGCCTTCATAGTGTTTTTCTTTAGTCACGAAAGATGCTCCTTTCATGTTCGGCGATCTGATCGAGCCGAATCTGGTGACGGCCGCCATCGTACGATTGCTCAAGGAAGATTTCGACCAGGGTCAGCGCGTAAGGCACTGCGAGCACACGGCCCCCCAGGGCCAGCATATTGGCGTCATTGTGGCGGCGGGCCATCTCAGCCATGTAGGCATTGGTACAAAGCGCACAGCGCACCCCGGGATTCTTGTTGGCGACCAGGGAAACGCCGATACCCGTCCCGCAGATGACGATCCCCCGTTCACAGGCACCTCCCACTATTTTATCCGCCGCCTTTTGGCTGAATTCGGCATAGCTGACCGAATCCTTGGAGTAGGTTCCCACGTCATGGATCTCATGGCCCCTGTCCTGCAGGTATTCCCTGATTGCTTCCTTTAGCTCGTAACCAGCCTGATCGCTGGCCACTACGATTTTCATAGGCTCCTCCATCCTGTTTTCTTTACCCATTCTAGCGCAGGCGTTGGGTGGTGACAACGCATTTTCCCGAAGGATCACGATCCGGATCGCCATGTTTTTACAGCTTTTATTTTGCACAGCGTCCAAGGGTTCTCAACATTTTTGTTGATAATGTTGATAACTATGTGTATAACTTACGCGACAACGATTGAGCTGTTTTCAGCCCGCAGAGAGCTTGATGCCACTCATTTTGATGACTTTTATGTTTTTTGTTCTGAAACGAATATTCTGAGTAGCAAATCATAACCCCTAGGTGACAGGCCTTTCACCAAATCAATAATATGTTATCCATGCACTTGTCCACCAGTGGTAGACACAAGGACAGTCATCATGACGACATATAGGATAGACAAGCAGGAAAGAGAATTTGAGGACGGCCAGCCATCAAAAATCGATTTAAGACTTATCGTCATCTAACCACGCGAACGCGGAACGGGCGGCACCTGCCGCCCGTTTCCCAAAGCTTTGACCAGCCATTATTCTTCTCTTATTCCTTCTTTTTGCCATGGTATTTGATGGCGACAAAAACCATAGCGAAGATTAGCACGATGATCCCCCCGATTATCAGCGCCTTGATTAGACCTGACATGGGAGGTGCATCCGTTTCTTCAGAAGTCTCGGATGGATGAGTGGGTGTACTTGTTTTGTTAAACTCACCTGGATCCGTTGGCTCCGTGGAACCACCCGGATCTGCCGGATCGCTTGGATCTATCGGGTCGCCCGGATCGGTTGGATCTTCCGGTTCGCCCGGGTCGGTCGGATCTATCGGATCGGTCGGATCGGTCGGGTCTGCGGGACCGGTACTGCTGCCTGGTTTGACGGTCAGGCTAAAGGTCAGAATCGCGTCCGGATTAAGGCCATTTGCAACCGTCAGCGTGGCAGTGTACTTGCCTTGACTCAAACCGGAAGCGATAATAATTTTATTCGTTTGACTGTCCCAGCTAAGTTTCGGGTCGCTGGCACTGAAGCTGATCTCCGGGACCGGGATACCCGAAAATGTAAAAGCGTTTGTCTTTGTAGCCCGGTAGCCTTGAGTCAGTGTCAAGGCCGTGTCGCCGCTGATGGAGGGAGGCCCCTGGACCGTCAGATGGAAGGTCAGCGTGGCATCCGGGCTCAGGCCGTTTGAGGCGATCAGGATGACCGTGTAGTTGCCCTGACCCAAACCGGGAGCTATGACGATCTCATTCGTTTGACTGTCCCATGAAATTAACGGATCGCTGGCGCTGAAGCATATCTTCGGCGCCGGCAGTCCTGCAAAAGTGTAGGCACTTGTTCGTGCCACCGGATAGCCTTGTACCATCGTCAAGTCTCTATCTCCGCTGATGGAGGGCGGCCCCTTGACTGTCAGATGGAAGGTCAGTGCCGCATCCGGATTCAGACCATTGATGGCTGTCAGCGCGGCGGTATAGTTGCCCTGATCCAAGTCAGGCGCGATCACAATTTCATTGCTTTGACTGTCCCAGGTAATTTTCGGGTCGCTGGCGCTGAAGCTGATCTCCGGAGACGGAATGCCCGTAAAGGTATAGGCATTTGTTCTTGCTTCCGGATAGCCCTGAATCAATACCATGTCCGCGTCACCATTGATGGAGGGAGGCCCCTGGACCGTCAGATGGAAGGTCAGCGTGGCATCCGGGCTCAGGCCGTTTGAGGCGGTCAGGATGACCGTGTAGTTGCCCTGGCTCAAACCGGGAGCTATGGTCAGCTTCTGCTCCGTATCGTCCCAGGTAATTCTGCCGTCCAGGTCATCATCGATGGTGACTTGAGGTAAGGGCGTTCCGGTCAATTGATAGGCTTCCGTCTGAACAGCATCGGTATAACCTTCTGTCAGCGTCATGTCTGTGGGTCCCTCAATGCCCGGCAAAGCCGATTTATAGGTGGCTTCGACATTGACCGTTTCTCTTGCCA
>JAAZGN010000104.1 GCA_012511185.1 Clostridiaceae bacterium | reverse complement strand
TAAAATCGTCAAGTGGCTTAAAAGCGACTATTTCTGGGATCGCGTACGGGGGCAGAAGGCACTCCGCGCGGTTTCCATGAGAGGTGATTAAGATGAAAGACGGAATCCATCCCAAATACGGAAAAGCGGTCGTGCGTTGCGCCTGTGGGGAAACATTCGAGACAGGGGCAGTGAAGGAACAGATCAATGTAGACATCTGTTCCAAGTGTCATCCCTTCTACACGGGTCGCCAGAAGCTCGTTGATACGGGCGGCAGGGTCGACAAATTCCGCAGACGCATGGGACAACAACAGTAAACCGTGCAGGGGAGCTGAAGAGCTCCCCTTTTTAACATGGCAGACAAAAGACAGATCAAAGAAAAAGACGGGGCGGATCCTTCCCGCAAGAGGACGACCATCGGCGGCCAGGCGCTGATCGAGGGTCTTTTAATGCTTGGGCCCCAAAAACAGGCCATCGCCCTTCGTGAACCTGGTGGAGAGATCCGCGTGACCGTCAAGGAGCGCGGGGCCAAGTCGGCGCGGTTCAACCTGCCCTTGCTTCGCGGCCCGGTGCGTCTGGTGACCCAGATGAAAACCGGTATTTCCGCTCTTATGCTGTCGGCCGAAGCCGCCATGGGTGAAGAGGAGGAGTCCGAAGGGGAGCCCTCTGTGCTCGACCGTTTCGCCGACCGCCACCCCAATCTTGTCATGGGCTTGACCCTCTTTTTGTCGCTGGGTCTTTCCATCGCTCTTTTTATCCTGCTGCCCAGCGCTCTGACCGACCTGGTCCGCCGGCTGACCGGCTTCGGGTTGGGGGTTACCCGGGGCGGGGCTGTTTTCGCCCTGTCCATCCTGGAGGGTCTGGTTCGGGTACTTCTCTTTCTCCTTTACCTGTGGCTGACTTCACGCTCATCCGAAATCAAGCGCGTATGGATGTACCACGGTTCGGAGCACAAAACGATCGCCTGCTATGAAGCGGGTCTGCCGCTTACTCTTCCCAATGTCAGGGAACAAAGCCGCCTTCATCCGCGCTGCGGGACCTCCTTTCTTTTTCTCGTCATGTTTGTATCGATTCTGGCTTTTTCCATTGTCGGCCGCTACTCTCTCTGGCTCAATATTGTGATTCGACTGGCCCTCCTGCCCCTGATCGCTGGCGTGGCCTATGAACTGATCCGTTTTGCCGGATCGCGCGACAATTGGCTGACGCGGACCCTGTCAAAGCCGGGACTGGCCCTGCAGCGCCTGACAACGGCGGAACCGGATGATCCCATCATGGAAGTCGCCATCGAGGCAATGAAGGCCGTTATTCCCGATAACCCCAACGATGACAACTGGTAGGCGGCCGACCCTCTGCCTCTTTTTTGAGAGGGCGGTGGACTTGTTGGCCGCTTCCGGCTTTGAGTCACCCCGTGAGGAGTCAAGGGCCCTGGTTGAGGCGGTTGCCGGTATCCCGCTGGCGCAACAGCTTTCGCATCCCCAAATGGCCTTGGACGAAAAGACCCTGGCGTCACTCGAGCGTGCCCTCGCCCTCCGCCTTTGCCATATGCCGCTTGGGCAGATTGCGGGGACGGCCTGGTTCTGTGGCCTGCCCTTCCGCGTCACCGGGTCGACCCTGATCCCCAGGCCGGAAACGGAACACCTGGTTGAAGCTGCTTTCGAACTTTGTTGCGATCGGGCCCCATCCGGGATACCGGTAAGGATTTTGGACACCTTTACAGGAACAGGTGCCGTCGGACTCAGCCTGGGCGCACAGCTGAAAGAACAAGGCAAGGCCTTTGACCTGACCTTGGCCGATATCTCACAAGAGGCCCTTGAGGTTGCAGCCGACAACGCGGGTGTCATCCTGCCGGACCAGGCTCTTCATCTTGTCAAGGCTGATATCTGGCCACGGGGGAAGGAAGTCTTTGATCTCATTCTGGCCAATCCTCCCTATATCCCTTCGGGGGAGATCGCCTCCCTGATGCCGGAAGTCGCGCGGTATGAGCCCGTGACGGCCCTTGACGGCGGTGCTGACGGCCTTGCTTTTTACCGCCGGCTGGCTGTGGAGGGACAGGAGCACCTGTCCGCAGGAGGCTTGCTGGTTCTGGAGGCAGGCGCGGGGCAAGCCGGTCTGATTGCGTCGACCTTTGATGACGCAGGCTGGCAGGAGGAGGGCCGCGTCCGGGATTACCTCGGACACGAGCGTGTCCTCGTGTTTTCAGCCCGGCCTCATGTAAAATAGAAAAGAATACTTGGAGTCAAGACCATGGAAATCGACCAATACACAAAACTGACAGCCAGCGAGGCGCGCTATGAAGAACTTTCGGACATGCTGGCCGACACAGCATTGATGCGTGACCAGAAAGCCTACATCAGGTTCTTAAAAGAGCACGCCGACCTTCAGCCGCTGGTCCAGCTGATCCGCCAGCTTCGTTCCGTCAAGGAAGCGATCGAGGAAAACCGCGAATTGATGAGCGAAACAGACGACGCGGAACTCCGCGACCTGGCACGTGAAGAGATCGGCCAGCTCGAGAAAAAAGTGGAAGACCTGGATGCCGCCATCCGCCAGGCCATCGAACCGAAAAATGAAAACGATGAGCGCAACGTCATCGTCGAAATCAGGGCGGGGACGGGAGGCGAGGAGGCCGCGCTTTTTGCGGCTGATCTTTACCGCATGTATGCCGGCTATGCCGAAGCGCGCGGTTGGGAGACCGAAATCGTCGATGCCAATGAAACGGAAATCGGCGGCTTCAAGGAGATTGTCTTCATGATTGAGGGAAAGGGTGCCTACAGCCGGCTCAAATATGAAAGTGGCGCGCACCGAGTCCAGCGTGTTCCGGTGACGGAAGCCGGGGGGCGGATCCACACTTCGGCTGTAACGGTTGCCGTCCTGCCCGAGGTCGATGAAGTTGACTTTGAGATCGATCCCAAAGATCTTCAGATCGATACCTACCGGGCATCGGGTGCCGGTGGCCAGCATGTCAACAAGACAAGCTCGGCCATCCGCATTACCCATCTGCCGACCGGAGTCGTTGTGACCTGCCAGGATCAGCGGTCCCAGTTCAAAAACAAAGACAAGGCCATGGCGCACCTGCGTTCCATCCTGCGCGACCGTGCCGAGAGCGAGCAGGCCGATGCCATCGCAAGTGAGCGAAAAAACCAGGTAGGAACAGGAGATCGCAGCGAGCGGATCAGAACCTATAACTTTCCTCAATCGCGGGTGACCGACCATCGGATCGGGCTGACTCTTTACAAACTTGACCGTGTCCTGGCCGGCGAGCTGGATGAAATTATCGACGCCCTGCAAGTCGCTGAACACGAGGCGGCACTTCAATCCTGACGGAGGCGGGTCATGAAAACGACTGTCATTCCCGTCAAGCATCCCATGGATCCGGATGACCTGTACATTCCCGGCCAGGCCCTCGCCCAGGGCGCCATCGTCGCCTTTCCAACAGAGACAGTTTACGGGCTTGGCGCCTCGGCCTTTTTACCGGAAGCAGTCGGTGAGATCTTCCGCCTGAAAGGCCGTCCCGCCGACAATCCCCTGATCGTGCATCTTCTTTCGGCCGACTGGTTGAATCAGGTGGCAGAAACTGTGCCCGACCTGTTTTGGCCGCTCTACGAGGCCTTTTCACCCGGGCCCTTGACTTATATCGTACCGCGCCGCAACGAAATTCCTGACATCGTGACGTCAGGACTTCATACGGTCGCTGTACGCTTTCCTGCGCAACAAGCGGCGCGTACCCTGCTTCAGGCGGCGGGGGTGCCTGTTGTCGCACCCTCTGCCAATCTTTCAGGCAGGCCGAGTCCGACGCGGGCCCGCCATGTCCTGGACGATTTCGCGGGGAGAATCCCCTATGTCATTGATGACGGGCCCTGTGAAGTGGGTCTTGAGTCGACTGTTCTGGATTTGACGACCGATCCGCCCCGGATTTTACGGCCGGGCAAGATTACAGCAAGGCAAATCAGGGAGAAGACGGGGATTGGGGTGGTTTCCTGGACGGATACGCCTTACGAAAACCAACTTGTCCGGCCCCCATCACCCGGTATGAAATATCGGCATTATGCCCCTGGTGCCCAGGTCACTATTGTCCTGCCCGGGCGGGGCCAATCGATTGAGGATGCCTTTTTGACCAGGCTGGAAGAATCCAGGCAGCCGGTTGGCCTCTTTTTGAGTGAGGCAAGCTGGGCGCTGATCCGGGGAAGTTTGCCAGGGATAAAAGTCTATACCTACGAAGGGGAAAGTGATCTTGCGGGTGCCATGCACTATTTGTTTGATGCGCTCAGGACCTTGGACGAAATGGGCGTCGAGGAAATCATGGCAGAGGGTTTTGCAGGTGAAGAGGCATCTGCCTACATGGACCGGCTGACCAAAGCAGCCGTTGAGCCACGCGACTGCCATCGCGTCCTTTTTGTCTGCGAGGGCAACACCTGCCGGAGCCCCATGGCCGAAGCCATCTTCAACGATCGCTTCGCAAAAAGGGGAGCCCATGCTTCGTCCGCGGGACTCTCGGTCATAGCCGGGCAGGCCACGGCGGAAAAGGCGTCAGAGGCACTGGCCGAATGGGGGATTGCACCGGTCAGTCGCCCCTCGCGTCAGATCCGGGCCGAGGCAGTGCGGGAGGCCGACCTGATCGTCGCCATGACGGAAAACCAGCGGGCCAGGTTGAAACATTTTTTCCCTGATGCGGAATCAAAGATTTTTGCCATGTCCGATTTCCTTGACGGGTGCGGGATCAGCGATCCGTTTGGACAAGCGCTTTACACATACAGGCGCGTACGTGATCAACTGGGTTCGGCCATGCAAAAAATCATTGACCGGCTGATTTTGATCTAGCCGAAACATACCGTGCTCCCTTAGGCTAGACTTGTATCCCGAAAATGAGAAAGGAAGCAAGCGCTTGGCGCTTGACGGAGCTGCGGTGTCATGCTACATTGTCATTCGCCTGCTGATGCAGGTATAAGTCCTCGCTCTGTTCATTGGACAGAGCCATTAGTCCAGGAGGAGGGTTAATACAATCCATGGCTAAAAAATATGAATTGCTCTATGTTCTGAATGGCACCTTGTCTTCCGATGAGTTGCGCGCGCAGATCAACCGCGTCAGCGCCATCGTTGAAGCGTCAGCGGAAATCGTCCAGGTGACGGAATGGGGGCGGCGCCGTCTGGCCTACGAGATCCAGGATCTGCGTGAGGGTTATTACGTCATCGTTCACTTCAATGCCGAGCCGGATGCTCCGCGCGAGATCGAACGTCTTTTGCGTATCGCCGACTATGTCCTGCGTTATCTGATCGTCGTGGCTGAAGGCTCCTTCATGCCGGTAGCGCGGCGGTTGGCCGAAGAGGAGGAAGAACTGGAAGAGGAAAAAGAGACCACGCCGGATGAGTTACCGGACGAAACAGTAGCCGAAGAAACTGTCACTGAAGAGGGTGAGCCGGAGCAAACCGTGCCGGAGGAAGAGGGAGCGGCCGGGTTGCCGGAACCCGAATCCCTTGAGGAGACACAATCGGAAGGAGTCGACGAGATGCCCGAGGATCCGGAAAGGAATGAAGAATGAACAAAGCAATTCTGATGGGGAGGCTGGTACGTGATCCGGAGATCCGGACGACCCAAAGCGGCATCTCCGTGTGCAATTTTACCGTTGCCTGCGACCGCCGGTCGCGCGCGGCCGACGGAACAAGACAGAACACCGCTGATTTTATCCCCTGCGTTGCCTGGCGCCAGCAGGCGGAATTCATAACCAAGTACTTTTACAAGGGGGATCGGATTCTGCTTGTCGGAACAATCCAGCCGAGGAGCTGGGAGGACCAGTCCGGCCAGCGCCGCTACACAACGGAAGTCATCGTGGATGAGGTTGAGTTCTGTGAGTCGCGCCGTGGTGACAGGCAAGTGGACGTGGATGGAGGACATAAGGATTATGTTGCCTCGACGCCCATCGATAGTGGCGGGGACGATTTCCTGGCCACGCCCGATGACGATGAAACGGCACTTCCCTTTGATTTTTAATGAATTGATCTCATACTCGTAAAGGAGTTGGAAAATGGCAGATACAAGAAGACGCGGAAGCTATCAGGGCCAAAAACGTTATGGCCGCAAGAAATATTGTGTGTTTTGCGCCGATCATGTCGACGTGATTGACTACAAGGACGTCAATACGCTTCAACGGTACCTGGCAGAAAACTACAAGATTCTCCCACGCCGCATGACCGGTACCTGTGCCCGGCATCAGCGCGTGCTGACAACGGCCATCCTGAGGTCGCGCCAGGTCGCTCTGCTCCCCTACAAAGCGGAATAACAAGGTGCGGGCATTGCCTGAATCACTTACCTCCTGCCCCGAAATGTGAATTAAAGGCAGGAGGTTTTTTGATTCCTTATCAGGTGGCCGGCGCAGGTGTGTATGCTAAAATAAGCGCACACCGTATAGGATTGGAGATGGCAAATGAAAGTACTGCTTCTTGAGGGTGTCAAAGGACTTGGCCAGGCGGGAGATGTAGTCGAGGTGAAAGCCGGCTACGCCCGCAATTTTCTTTTCAGGCGGAATTTGGCCGTTGAAGTTACAAAAGACAATATGAATGTGGTCGAGATGAAAAGGGCCGCCAGGGAAAAGTCTCAGGAGGAAGAGCTGGCACAGGCCAGGGAAGTGGCAGAGTCACTTGACGGGCAGCACTTCACTTACACGACCAGGGCCGGAGCCGCAGGGCGTCTTTACGGGACGGTCACCAACCAGAACATTGCCGATCTGCTCGCGGAGGCTGGCCACAAAGTGGACAAGCGTGAAGTGACAGTGAGCGAGCCGATCAAGACAGTCGGAAGCCACCAGGTGACCATCCGCTTACACCCCGAGGTATCGGTCACATTCACAATTGATGTGAAAGCAGACCTTTAATGCGCCCCGATCCTCTTGAACCCGTTTCCGGTCCCGCAGCCTTATCCGACCGCTTGAGGGGCAAGACCCTGCCCCACAATGTCAGTGCGGAGCGGTCCGTTCTGGGTTGCGCCATGATGCGGCTTGAATCGCTTGCGGCCATGATGGCTGATCTTCGCAAGGAAGATTTTTATGAACCCGGTCACCAGCTTGTTTACGAAGCGATTGCGACCCTGAACGAAAACCAGAAACCCTGCGATATCCTGACCGTGACCAACCAGCTGATCGCCAATGGCAACATCGGCAGGGCAGGAGGGCGCGAATACGTGGCAGCCCTTCCCGGTTCTGTTCCATTCGCTTCCAACTACCCGGTCTACATCGACCTGGTGCGGGACCTGTCCGTCAAGCGGCGGATGATCCTCTCCCTGGACAGTGTCATCGACCTTTGTTTCAACTCCGACCATGAGGCGGAACAGCTGATCGAGCTGGCCGCGCAGCGTATCATGCATATCCGCGAGGAAGGGGAGAGCACGGGACTGCTTCCCATCGGCGGGGTCCTGAGCGCCAGGATCAATGAGCTTGGCGCCATCTCCCGGGGCGAGCGGCCCCAGCCCATCCAGATCGGTTTCCCCAGCCTCAACCGGGTCCTGGGCGGCCTGCGCAAGGGCGGCCTCTATATTCTCGCGTCCAGGCCCGGGGTCGGAAAATCCGCCCTGTCGCTCAATATCGCGCACAACGCGGCCTTCCATCGCGGCGCGGTCGTCGCCATGTTCTCGCTTGAAATGAGCAAGGAGGAAGTGGCCATGCGCCTCCTATCCTCCAAAACCATGATGTCCTTCCAGCAGCTCGAATCGCTCGACGTGAAGGATAAAGAGGCCTGGGACATGATCGGCAAGGGGCTGGGAGATCTCTACAGCGTCCCCATCTACATTGACGACCACTCTTCCATCAATGTAGTCGAGATCCACGCCCGCTGCCGCCAGCTGCAGCTGCAAAAGCAAAAGCTCGACCTGGTCGTCGTCGACTACCTTCAGCTGATGGGAACCGCGACCAGCCGGTCGCGGGCCGAAAACAGGCAGCAGCAGATCGCCGAGATCTCACGGATGCTCAAGGTCATGGCCCGCGATCTTGAAGTCCCGGTTCTGGCCCTTTCCCAGCTTTCGCGTGAAGTGGACCGGGCCGGCCGCCGGCCGCGGCTTGCCGACCTGCGCGAATCGGGCGCCATCGAGCAGGATGCCGATGTCGTCATGTTCCTACACGACCCCAACCGGCAGGAGGAAGAGGCCTCCTACCTGCAGGAAATCAGCGAAATCGACCTGATCATCGAGAAAAACAGGCAAGGCGAAAGGATGACCGTGACCCTGGACTGGAATCCGAGGATTCTGACCTTCACGGAAACCTTCTATCGCGGCACGCCTGAACCGCCCCCGCCCGCGCCAGGTTCATGAAGATCCCGGCCCCTGCCTTTCGCGTTTTTGAAAAAATCTCAGGGACCTGTGAACACCAGGAGCTGATTCTTCCGCAAAGCCTGATTGTCGCAGGTGTCTCCGGCGGCGTTGATTCCATGCTGCTTCTTTCTTTTCTTCACTATTACCGGCAAAAAACCACTTTTGATCTCCTGGCCTGTCATTTGCATCACGGGATCAGAAAAGGCGAGGCCGATCTTGACGAAGCCCTTGTCGGAGCCTACTGTGGTCAGCATTCGATTCCCTTTGTCCCGATGCGTGAGGACATTCCCGCCTTTGCCAAAGCGAGCGGACTGGGGCTCGAAGAGGCGGGCCGGCTGGTCCGGAGCCGAGTATTTGATCAGGTCGCCGCTGAATATGGGGAGAAGAAAATTTATAAGGGCGGCTGCCGCATCGCGCTTGCCCATCACCTGGACGACCGCGCCGAGAGCATCCTGATGCACATGGGCCGGGGCGCGGGACTGCGGGGACTGATCGGGATCCGCTATCTGGACGGGCCGCTGATCCGGCCCCT
>JAAZGN010000103.1 GCA_012511185.1 Clostridiaceae bacterium | reverse complement strand
GAGTTTCCTGGCCATTTGTCCGGGAAAGTGAGTCGCTTTTAATTGGAACAGCCGCATGACTGCACGCGTTGCCCGCACGATTAAGATGGTCGCGATGAAACGCGGTGACCGTTTTGCTTTCACATCAATCTCTTTCGCTTAAATAAAAAAAGCTGTTGACTCGAAAATCAAAGCGTGCTAGAATGATCCGATGTGTCGCCGGCGCTGTTTTTGCGTGCCAACAACCACAGAACCCGTGGTTTACCAGCCCTGCGATGATGCAATTATATCACGTGATGAAGCATCGTCAAGACCGGTAGGCGATGCGAGCGAAACAAGGCCGGCCCGAATTGTGAGGTGATCGCCGATGATAAAGCCCGTTCAATACGGACGAGTGCAGAGAATGTCGTATTCAAAGATTGACGAAATCCTCGATATCCCGGATTTACTAGAAACCAAGAAAAGCAGTTATAACTGGTTTGTTGAAGAAGGGCTGATGTAAGTTCTCTGTGAATCCTCACCCATTACTGACTTTTCGGGAGATATCGAGCTTTCTTTTGTCGGTCGCGACTTTGACATTGACAATCCGACGTATTCGATTGAAGAGTGCAAGGAAAGAGATGCCAATTATGCGGCAAAGCTGTACATGCAAGTCCAGTTGCATGACCGCGTCAATGACGACATCAAGACCCAGGATGTGTTTATTGGCGAGTTTCCGCTGATGACGGAGACAGGCAGCTTCATTATCAATGGGGCAGAGCGTGTCATTATCAGCCAGCTTGTCCGTTCACCGGGTGCCTACTTTGATATCATCCGGGACAAGAGCGATGTCGAACTTTATACAGCCCAGGTCATTCCCAACCGGGGCGCCTGGATCGAGTTCGAATCGGACTCAAAGCGGATTCTGTGGGTGCGTGTCGACCGCCAGCGTAAATTCCACCTGACCATCCTTTTGCGCGCGCTTGGCGTTGGCACCGATGAGGAGATCATCGATGTCCTGGGTAGCGAGGAGTCGTTGCTCATGACCATGCAAAAAGACGGCTGCAAAAAGAGCGACGAAGGGCTTCAGGAACTGTTTCGCAAATTGAGGCCCGGCGAAGTCTACACGCGCGAGGGGGCTCAGACCCTCCTTCATAATAATTTTTTCCAGCCGAACCGTTACGATTTGGCCAAAGTTGGCATCTACAAGATCAATAAGAAACTTGCTCTCGCTTCGCGTCTGGCCGGCCATCTGGCGGCTGAGGATATCATCGCCAGCGACGGAGAGGTGCTTGCTTTAGCGGACGAGATCATCACAGCGGAAGCCGCAGAAGCCATCCAGCAGGCAGGTATTAATTCGGTCGACGTCTTCCCCATTCACCGGATCGGTGATTCGGTGACACAATTTGACCACCAGCTTCGGGTCGTCGGAAATGAACGGGTCGACGCGGAGAAATACCTGGCACGTTTCTTTGGACATGAAATGGCCGGGGCAATCGATTATGCCGGAGCTGGTATCACGGAGTCCGTTTATACACCCGCCTTGCGCGAAATCGTTGAGGAGGCCACAGAAGCTGCCGACCCGGGTGAGGTGTTGCAGCAGCAGCTTCTAACGCGCAGGCAGGAATTGATTCCTCACCACCTGACCCTTCACGATATCCTGGCTGTCATGAGCTACTATATCGGCCTGGAGTATGGTGTGGGCGAACCCGATGACATCGACCACCTGGGCAACCGCCGGATCCGTTCGGTGGGTGAATTGCTCCAAAATCAGATGAGGATCGGATTTTCCCGCATGGATCGTGTCGTGCGTGAACGCATGCAGACCATTCCCGATATCAAGGCGGCGGCCCCCAAGGATATCGTCAACACCCGTCCCATCTCCGCGGCGATCAAGGAATTTTTCGGCTCGAGCCAGCTGTCGCAGTTCCTGGATCAGCCTAACCCGTTGGCTGAAATGACACATAAGCGCCGCTTGTCAGCGCTGGGGCCGGGAGGTCTCTCGCGTGAACGAGCCAACTTTGAGGTCCGCGATGTCCACTCTTCCCACTACGGGCGCATGTGTCCGATCGAGACACCGGAAGGGCCCAACATCGGTCTGATCAACTCACTTGCGACCTACGCGCGGGTCAACCGTTACGGTTTTCTCGAGACACCTTACCGCGTTTATGATAAGAGGGCGGGTCTTGTTACCGGAGAGATCCGTTATCTGACCGCCGACGAGGAGGACCGCTATTACATCGCGCAGGCCAACGAGGCGCTCGATGAGGAAGGTCGTTTCACCGGCAAAAAAATCTCCTGCCGCTTCCGCGATGAGTTTTTTGAGCTCGACCCCGAACGGGTTGATTTGATGGATGTATCACCTAAGCAACTCGTTTCGGTCGCCACATCACTGATTCCTTTTCTGGGCAACGATGATGCCAACCGGGCTTTAATGGGCTCAAATATGCAGCGGCAGGCCGTTCCCTTGATCAAAACGGAATCACCTGTGATTGGCACCGGTATGGAGCATCGTGCCGCCAAGGATTCGGGTGTCTGTGTCATCGCAACAAGAGGAGGCATCGTCGAGCATGTTGCCGGTGATCTGATCCGCGTTCGCGCGGACGACCAGGAACTGGACAGCTACAAGCTCAAGAAGTACGACCGGTCCAACCAGGGGACCTGCATCAACCAGCGCCCGCTTGTGAGCACGGGTGACCGCGTTGAGGCAGGCGAAATTATAGCCGACGGACCATCAACTGATCATGGTGAGCTGGCCTTGGGCCGCAATGTCCTGATCGGCTTCATGATGTGGGAGGGCTATAACTTCGAGGATGCCATACTCTTGAATGAGCGGCTGGTGCGTGACGATGTCTACACTTCAATCCACATCACCGAGTACGAGTGTGAAGCCCGTGATACCAAGCTGGGTCCTGAGGAAATTACACGTGAAATTCCCAATGTCGCTGATGACGCGCTGAGGGATCTGGACGAAGAGGGCGTTGTCCGCATTGGTGCCGAAGTGCATGCCGGCGATATTCTGGTCGGCAAGGTAACGCCCAAGGGCGAGACGGAATTGACACCCGAAGAACGTCTCTACCGGGCGATTTTCGGCGAGAAGATCCGCGAAGTCCGTGACACCTCGGTTCGGGTTCCCCACGGGGAATCAGGCGTCGTTGTCGATATTAAGACCTTTACACGCGACAATGATGAATTATTGAAGCACGGCGTGACCAAGCTTGTCCGGGTCTATGTGGCACAAAAAAGAAAAATCTCAGTCGGGGACAAGATGGCGGGACGGCATGGCAACAAGGGGGTCGTGTCAAAAATCCTGCCGGAAGAGGATATGCCCTTCCTTCCCGATGGCACCCCGCTCGATATTGTCTTGAACCCGCTTGGTGTTCCGTCGCGAATGAACGTGGGCCAGCTTCTCGAGCTACATTTGGGTGCAGCAGCAGACAAGCTGGGCTATAAGATTGCCACACCGGTCTTCTACGGAGCCGATGAACAGGATGTGGTTGAGGCGTTCAAGGCGGCAGGTATGGAAACGGACGGTAAGACCATCCTTTACGACGGACGTAACGGCGAACCCTTTGAGAACCGTGTAACGGTGGGAATAATGTACTACCTGAAATTGCTCCACCTGGTCGATGACAAGATCCATGCGCGCTCGATCGGGCCCTACTCGCTGGTCACACAGCAGCCGCTCGGCGGCAAGGCCCAGTTCGGCGGACAGCGCTTCGGTGAGATGGAAGTCTGGGCCCTGGAAGCGTATGGGGCAGCCTATACCCTGCAGGAGATACTGACCGTTAAGTCGGACGACATCTGGGGCAGGACCAAGACCTACGAGGCAATCGTCAAGGGAGAAAATATCCCCGAGCCGGGTGTCCCCGAAGCATTCAAGGTCCTGGTCAAGGAGTTGCAGTCGTTGTCGCTCGACGTCCATATCCTGTCGGATGAGAATGAGGAAATGGACATTCCCGACAGTAGTGACATCGAAGACGAGGAAACGGTTACAAGCCGGACCCTGCTCAAGATGCTGGGCGATGAAGCTGTCATGGAAACCGAGGAGGAGTCTTTCGACGAAGAAGGATTCACGGACGGTGTTCTGGACGATGAGGGGGCGGTTGTCAGTGATCAGTCACAGGATGAAAAGGAGCCCGATGATGGGCAAGATGAGCAAGATGAGGGTGAAGAATAATGGAGGGGGGTCGAGTCATGTCAGAATTAGGCAACTTTGAATCAATCGGGATCGGCCTCGCGTCCCCGGAAAAAATCCTCACCTGGTCGAAAGGCGAGGTGAAAAAACCGGAGACCATCAACTACCGGACACTGAAGCCGGAAACGGATGGCTTGTTCTGTGAGAAAATTTTCGGGCCCTCCAAGGACTGGGAATGCTATTGCGGAAAATACAAGACCAAGCGCTACCGCAATATTATCTGTGACAAGTGCGGCGTGGAAGTGACCCTGTCAAAGGTGAGGCGTGAGCGGATGGGCCATATCAGGCTGGCCGCCCCTGTAACGCATATCTGGTACTACCGGGGTATCCCCAGCCGCATGGGACTTATGCTTGATATGTCGCCGCGCAATCTGGAAAAGGTCATCTATTTTGCTGCCTACATTGTGATCGACCCCGGGGTGACGTCCTTTGCCAAGATGCAGATCATCAATGAGCGCGATTACCGCGAGGCCGTGCTGGAGCACGGGCGCAATTCATTTGTCGCCAAGATGGGCGCCGAAGCCATCCGTGACCTGCTTGCCGGTATCGATGTAGAGGGCCTGGCGGATGACCTGAGGCAGGAGCTTGCCCACGCCCGCGGCCAGAAAAAACTGAGGCTGATCAAACGGCTCGAGGTGGTCGAGGCTTTTAAGAATTCAGGCTACCGCCCTGAATGGATGGTGCTGGATGTTCTGCCTGTCCTGCCGCCCGAGCTCCGCCCCATGGTTGAGCTCGACGGAGGCCGCTTTGCCACCTCCGACCTGAACGACCTTTACCGGCGCGTGATCAACCGCAACAACCGCTTGAATAAGCTCCTCCAGCTGGGCGCGCCCAATATTATTATCCGCAACGAAAAGCGCATGCTTCAGGAAGCGGTTGACGCCCTGATCGACAACGGCCGCCGCGGCCGGCCTGTCACAGGCGCCGGTAACCGTCCCCTGAAATCCCTGTCCGACCTGCTCAAAGGCAAACAGGGCAGGTTTCGCCAGAACCTCCTGGGAAAACGGGTCGACTATTCCGGTCGTTCGGTGATCGTGGTCGGCCCCGAACTGAAACTGCATCAGTGCGGTCTGCCCAAGGAGATGGCCCTTGAACTTTTCAAGCCTTTTGTCATGCGCGAGATCATGCGTCACGGCTACGCCCAGAACATCAAGTCTGCGCGCCGCCAGGTTGAACGCGGCGGCGATCTCGTCTGGGACATGCTGGACGAAGTCATCCGGGACCACCCCGTCCTCTTGAACCGGGCACCCACGCTTCACAGGCTGGGCATCCAAGCCTTTGAGCCTGTGCTGGTCGAGGGCAGGGCCATCCAGCTTCATCCGCTTGTCTGTACGGCTTTTAACGCCGACTTCGACGGCGACCAGATGCCTGTCCACGTGCCGCTTTCAGCTGAAGCGCAGGCAGAGGCGCGTTTCCTCATGCTGTCTTCCAACAACCTGTTGAAGCCGCAGGACGGCAAACCAGTGACCGTGCCAACCCAGGATATTGTACTGGGTTGTTACTACCTGACCAACGAGAAGCCGAATCCGGACAGTCCCAAGGATCAGCCGCTCCGCGTCTTCTCCGGCCTCGATGAAGCCATGATGGCCTATGACCATAAGCAGATCACCATCGGCCAGCGCATCGTCGTTCGCCGCCAGGTGGAGCGTGACGGGAATACCTATAAAGGGCTGGTCGAATCAACTTTGGGCCGGTTCATCTTCAACGGGATCATTCCTCAGACACTCGGCTTCGTCGAGCGCGGTGATGACAACGCCAGCCAGGTGGCCTTGGAGTGCGATTTTGTGATCGGCAAAAGAGAGCTGGCAAAGATCATTGAACGCTCTATTCACATCTGTGGTATTACCGAGACAGCAAGAGTCCTGGATGAAATCAAAACACTCGGCTATCATTACGCAACGGTCGGGGGTATTTCCATCGGGATTTTCGACATGATTGTCCCCGAAGTCAAGGAGAACCTGATCCGCGCCGCGGAAGAGCGGGTTGAAAATGTCAATCATCAATACCAGCTCGGGCTTCTCAGCGAAGAAGGTCGTTACCGGACAGTTGTCGGCATCTGGCGCTCGACCACCGATGAGATCACGGAAGCACTCAAAGAGCGTCTTGGCGTTTACAATCCCATTCATATGATGTCCCTGTCGGGCGCCCGCGGCAATATCGATCAGATTAAACAGCTGGCAGGCATGCGGGGTAACATGACGGATACATCGGGCCGGACCATCGAGATACCCATCAAGTCCAACCTGCGCGAAGGCATGAACGTCCTTGAATTCTTCATCTCGTCTCACGGCGCGCGCAAGTCGCTGTCCGATACGGCCTTGAAGACGGCCGACTCCGGCTATCTGACCCGGCGCCTGGTCGACATCTCCCAGGATGTGATCATCCGAAGCGAGGATTGCGGCACGGATGACTACATCGAAGTGTCGCCGGTCGTGGTGGGCGGCAAGACCAAGCGTGTCGTTGAGGCCCTGGCCAACCGGATCGAAGGGCGCTATGCCGCGCTCCCTATCCTGCACCCCGAAACGGGTGAAGTCCTGGTCAACAAAAACGAGATCATCAGCAACTCAACCGCTGTCAAGATCGAAGAGCTTGGCATGATGCGGATCCCCATCCGCAGCAACCTGACCTGTCAGTGCGACAAGGGGGTGTGCGCCAAGTGCTATGGCCGCAACCTGGCGACTGGCGGTCCAACCGTCATCGGCGAAGCCGTCGGTATTATGGCAGCCCAGTCGATCGGCGAGCCGGGAACCCAGTTGACTATGCGTACCTTCCATACAGGCGGTATCGCGTCGGGTGACGATATCACACAGGGACTCCCCCGTGTTGAGGAGTTGTTCGAAGCCAGAAAGCCCAAGGGCCAGGCGGTCATCACTGAATTGAGTGGGACGGTTACGGTGAACGAGACAGAAAAGCGCCGCCGTGAAGTCATCGTGACGGCGGAGGATGGCAAGTCGAAACAGTACAGCATTCCGATTTCGACCCCCCTCATCGTCGATACTGGCGATGTGGTCGAGGAAGGCGACCTCATTACGGACGGCTCGGTCAATCCGCACGACATCATGAAGATCAAAGGCGCCCGCGGCGTCCAAAAATATATCATCGCCGAGGTCTTGAAAGTCTATAAGAACAACGGTGTTGAGATTAACGACAAGCATATCGAGATCATCGTCCGCCAGATGTTGAGGAAATTCAAAATCGAAGACCCGGGCGACACACAATTGCTCACGGGTAGCATCGTTGACATGGCTGAGTACCATAGGGCAAACGCGGAGGCCGTGGAAAACGATCTCCAGCCTGCTGAAGGCAAGCAGGTTCTGCTTGGCATCACCAAGGCTTCGCTGGCGACCGAGTCCTTCCTGTCCGCTGCGTCCTTCCAGGAGACGACGCGGGTTCTGACCGATGCCGCCGTCAAGGGCAAGATTGATCCACTCGAAGGGCTGAAGGAAAATGTCATTATTGGCAAGTTGATCCCGGCGGGTACAGGCTTGGCGCGTTACCGTAACATCAGTGCCATCCCGGTTGTTCCCGCCAATATGCCGCTGCTCAACGCGACGGCGGATGACAGGATCGCGCGCACAGATTATGAGCAGGAGGCAAGGAAGCTGGGCTTTACCCAAGAGACACAGGAGGGTTACGAGACCTTTATGTGTGAACAGGGGCTGGATCCGGAAGTGTTTGTCAACAAATGCAACTTTGATCTGACGCCGCCGCAAGAGGAGCCTGCCATGGAGGATGATAATCCACTCCTCGATCTCTTTAATTTTACAGAGGAACTGGATGATCAGATTGCGGACAGCTGACGGTCTTCCCTATTTGCGCTCATTTGGACTACCCCGCGAAAGCGGGGTTTCCCTTTTTCCATTGACGGTCTTGCCCGATCGTTTTATAATGAAAGTCAAAGATAGTAAAAGTCAAGTTGTGGAAATGGCGGCAGGGATGAGCAGTTTAACGGACATGATTGAAAGAACGATTCTCGAACTGATTGAGCAGCAGGACGGTTACTGTGAACTGTCACGCAATGCCTTTGCTTACGAGTTGCAGGTGGCTCCTTCCCAGATTACCTATGTGATTACGACGCGTTTCAGCAACCAGAACGGCTACATGGTGGAAAGCCGCCGGGGGGGATCCGGCTACGTGCGGATTACGCGGGTACCTTACACCGAGGAAGGTGAATACCTGATGCATCTGGCCCGGTCCGTCCCTGATCGCTTGAGCCAGCACCAGGCCAATGTCATGATCAACCAGCTGATGGCGCTTGGCCTCTTGTCGCGGGAAATTCTTCTTTTGATGAAGACCTCCTTGTCGGACACCAGCTTGCGGCAAATCGCGGTACCGACGCGCGACTGCGTGCGGTCCGACCTTTTTCGGCAGATGCTCACCAGACTGGCGGCCGGGGGGGAGGGATAATTATGTTGTGCCAAAGCTGCGGTCAGCGCCAGGCGACGGTCCAGGTGACACGGAATGTCATGGGGCAAAAGATCGATGAATTCTTGTGTGACCGTTGCGCCGCAATTGCTGGTCACACGGCGGATCCCTGGTGGGGGAGCCTGTTCGGTTCAATCCTTCCCGGACCGTCCTTGTTTGGTTATCCCGCTTATACCGGGCCACCCCGCAAGGAACCAGCCGGGCTGGTCTGCCCCTCCTGCGGGGAAACAGAACGCCAACTGAAAGAAACAGGTCTGCTGGGCTGTGAGCAGTGCTACGACACCTTTGCCGCTGTACTCGAGCCTGTATTTCGCCGCGTGCAGGGGCATACACGCCATATCGAGGCCTTGGGAAAAAGCCGTGAGTCCGATGAGCTTTCGGAATTGCGCCAAAGACTGGACGCGGCCATCAGGGAAGAAGCATACGAGGAAGCAGCGGGAATCCGCGATGAAATTCGAAAACATGAGCGAAGCAAAGAAGGAGACGACTGATGGCCTGGTATCTGGAAGAAGGCCCTGTCAGTGATGTCGTCATCTCGACGCGTGTCCGGCTGGCAAGAAACCTGGCACATACGCCCTTTCCCTGGCGGCTGAAGCCGGATGAGCAGGATTATGTAAAAGACAAGGTTATCGCGGCCTTCCGCGCCCTTTGTCAGAAGTCGGGTGAAAAACCACTCGTAGCCGAACTGGCTGATCTGGGAACCGTCGAATCCCTGGCTCTGGCCGAGCGACGGATTATCAGCAGGAGCATGCTGGGTAACGCCAAGGGGAAAGCGTTGCTTCTTTTTCCTGGAGAGGCCTCGGGCATCCTTGTAAACGAGGAGGATCATCTGCGGCTGTACGCGGTCAGCGCAGGACTTCGTTTGGATGAAACCGCCAGGCTTGTCACGGAATGCGCCTTATCGCTGGAAGCCTTGCTGCCTTTTGCGAGAAATGACCGGCTCGGTTACCTGACCGCCTGCCCGACCAACACAGGGACCGGCATGAGGGCATCTGTCATGCTCCACGTCCCGGGACTGATCCGGTCCAATATCGTCCGTGCCCTGGCAGAAAAACTGGCAAAGGCAGGCTTTGTCCTGAGGGGCGCAGAGGGCGAGGGAACCGAAGCCAAGGCTGACATGATTCAGCTGTCGAACCAGGTAACCCTGGGCGTCACAGCAGACCAAATCCTGGCCGATCTGGACCGGCTTGTCATCGACCTGGCGCAGGAAGAGCGAAAAGCGCGACGCGCGCTCCACGCCCGCGATCCCGCCGCACTGGAGGATGAAATCGGCCGGGCCATGGGACTTTTGACAAAAGCGCGCCTGATGAGTTCACAGGAAGCCATGCGCCTCCTGTCACTTGTCCGGCTTGGAAGAGAACTGGGCCTGGAGGGGATGCCGGATTACGGGGTGATCCAGTCTTTGCTGACAGAAACAGGAGAAGGTGCGATTCAGCAGGGAGCGGGCAGACCCATGGATGAAAGGGAGCGCGACCAGGCGCGGGCCGCCTATATTCGACAAACACTCAAAGGGCATTAAGCCTTAGACTGCAAAATACAGTTCAGGGGGATAAAAAAATGATGATACGCTTTTCAAGAAGATCAGGTGAGGCGCTGGGATCGGCCTGGGTGACAGCGCGCTCATTTGAGACCGGTTATATCGGGACAGAACACTTGCTTGCCGGTATCGTCGCTGAGCGCGCCGGTATCGCCAGCGAGATGCTGGCCCAGGCAGGGCTGGATGCGCAGACAATCAGCCGCCATCTGACGGTCTTGAACCATAAGCAACCAGTTGATGTCCCGTCCGCAGATGCGGAGCGGATCGATGGTAATCAGATCATCGGAATGATGACACCGAGGACACGTCTGGTTGTCAATCTCGCTGCCAAGGAGGCGGAAGGGCGAACCCAAAACGGGGTTATCGAACCCGAGCATCTCCTGATGGGAATTTTGCGGGAGGGTGACAGCGTGGCTGTCCGAATCCTGGAGGAAGTGGGGATTTCGCCAAGACAATTCTACAGCAGGCTGTCGGATGCAAGCCAGGAAGGCCAGGTTCCGGCAGCGCCGGGCAGGGACCCGGAGGTGTCCCGTGCGGGAAGGGAGTCAAAAAACTCGGACACACCCAACTTGGATAAGTTCAGCCGCGACTTAACCCGGATGGCAACAGAGGACCGCTTCGATCCCATCATCGGGCGCGAGGAAGAAATCCGCCGCGTCGAACAGATTCTTTGCCGCAGGACAAAAAATAATCCCGTCCTGATCGGTGAGCCGGGTGTCGGCAAGACCGCCATCACGGAGGGACTTGCCCAAAAGATCGTGGCAGACGAAGTGCCCGACCTGCTACGGGGCAAACGCCTTGTTTCACTTGATCTCGGGGGCATGCTTGCCGGGTCAAAATACAGGGGCGAATTTGAAGAGCGCCTGAAGAAAGGTATCGACGAGTCAATCGAGGCCGGCAACATCATCCTATTTATTGATGAACTCCATACCATCATCGGTGCAGGAGCATCTGAGGGAGCCATGGATGCTTCCAACATCCTCAAGCCCATGCTGGCCCGGGGCGAAGTGCAGGTGATTGGGGCAACCACTCTGGACGAATACCGAAGGCACATCGAGAAAGATGCCGCCCTGGAACGCAGATTCCAGCCGGTCATGGTCAGTGAGCCGGGCGAGGAAGACACGGTCGAAATCCTCTATGGCCTGCGGCCTCACTATGAGTGCCATCACAGGGTGCGGATTTCGGATGAGGCGGTTGAGGCAGCCGTTCAGCTGTCGACCCGTTACATCACGGACCGTTTTCTACCCGACAAAGCCATTGACCTGATCGACGAAGCATCATCCCGCCTGAGAATCAACCTCGAGGGAGGCTCGGGCGAGGTCCGCGAGCTGCGAGAAAAGCTTGATCAGGTTATGGCAGACAAGGAAAAGGCAGTGAAGGATGAGGAATTTGAGAAAGCTGCTGACCTGAAACTGCAGGAGGATGAACTGACGAAAAGCCTTAAAGAGCTCGATGACTGCAGTCTTGATTCAAACCGGGAAGACTGGCCGGTTTTAACAGCTGACATGATCGCCGATATCGTATCCAGCTGGACCAGCATCCCGGTCAG
>JAAZGN010000102.1 GCA_012511185.1 Clostridiaceae bacterium | reverse complement strand
GGTGACGGCTGGGCCTATGACATCGGCTATGGCGGCCTGGACCACGTCCTGGCCTCAGGCGAGGATGTCAACGTCCTGGTCCTGGATACCGAAGTCTATTCCAACACGGGCGGCCAGGCATCCAAGGCGACCCAGCTGGGCGCTGTCGCCCAGTTTGCCGCCGGAGGCAAGCCCCTGAAGAAAAAAGACCTGGGTATGATGGCCGTTGCCTACGGCTACGTCTATGTCGCCCAGATTGCCATGGGTGCCAGCCAGGCCCAGACATTACGGGCCCTTCGCGAGGCGGAGGCCTGGAATGGCCCCTCTCTTGTAATCGCTTACGCACCCTGCATTAACCACGGGATCCGGGGTGGCTTAACCCTGTCCCAGCAGCGCGAAAAAGACGCGGTTGAAACGGGTTACTGGCATCTGTGGCGCTATAATCCTGCCCACGCAGCCGAAGATCCGGCCAGGAATCCTTTTGTGCTTGACTCCAAGCCGCCGACCAGGGATTACAAAGAATTCCTGGAGCGGGAAGTCCGCTACACATCGCTGCACCAGAAGTATTCCGAGGACAAGGTAGAGGAGATCTTCGACCTGGCCCGCCAGGCTGCCGATGAGCGCTACCAGACTTATCTCCGTCTGGCAAAGACGGAATAGGCGCAGGGGGCTGTCGCAAGTCCGGGGGAGAGCCTGCCAGGTTCTCCCTTGTTACTTGACCGGAGTTTGTTAAGATGAGAAGGCACGACGTTCGTAAGAGAGGGGTGCCTGATTTGCGTATCAAAGAAGATCATTCGATCATGTTCAGCGACACACCGGTTCCTGATTTGTTTATCCATGACATGATGCCGAAATTGAGCGGCAACGCGGTCAAGTGCTACCTCTTCCTCAACAGTGTTTCCGCCTATGGGTCGCGTGACGCGACCCGGTCCGACATCGCCGACCGCCTGGGGATCACGGAGGAAGCCGTGGACGAATCCCTGCTTGAACTCCAGCGCATGCACCTGATCGTGGTGGGAGATACTGACATTTCCATCACCGACCTGAAGATGCTTGAACTGCAAAAAAGATACCGTCCCATTGCTTCATCACTGCCGAGCGAAATTACGCAACGTGAAAATTTGAACGAAGAGCGCGAGCGGATGGTCAACCTGATCAAGATGACCTTTTTTCAGGGCATCATGACCTTCATGTGGTACGATCAGATCGACCGCTGGTTTGAGGCCTACGGTTTCGAGCCGGAAGTGATCTATGCTCTCTTTCAGGAAGCAGCCAACAACAACAGGCTGGACGGGCCGGGCTACGCCAACAGGATCGCCGAGGACTGGGCGGCGGCCGGGGTCAAAACCTACGATCAGCTGTCCGTTTACTACGCCCGTTTCCTCGAAAAAAACAAGATTAAAGCCTATGTCGGCAAAAAACTCCGGCGGGTTCTGACCGAATACGATTTGAAGGATATTGAGATGTGGATCGATGAATTCGGTTACGACCAGGAGATCATCGACGAGGCACTGGCAAAGACCCGGGGCGCTTCGAAACCGAGCATCCGTTTTGTCACTGCCGTGCTCAAGGATTGGCACGAAGGCGGACTGACGACCATCGAACTTGTCAGGGACTATGAGAAAAACCGTGAAGCTGAAGCGGGGCGGGCGAGGAGAAAGCAAGTCCTGGCCCGCGACAATCGCGGCAATTTCAGGGAAGGTGAAGAACGCGACGCGGACAGCGGGACAGGATACGACACGCGGATGCCGCGCATCGACTCCGATGAGTTGGAGGGCGGGCCTGACTCATGAAAAGTCTGACTCAGAAAATCAACCATGACCTGGTGCGCATCTATGAACAGCGTCGCAACGAGGCCTTCCATGCGCGGGACGAGCGGTTGAGCCGGCTTTATACGCAGTTTCCCGACTTGGAAAGCCTTGACCGCAAGCTCAGGATGGCGGGTCTTGACCAACTTTTGGCTGTGTTTGAGCAGGAACCGGGCCAGGCCGCCCAGGAGGCGGCATCCTTTGCCCGTATCGAGGAAGAACGCCTTTCATTTTTGAAGCGCCACGGCATTGACGACGGCTACGACCAGCCGGTTTATGTCTGCCGCGCCTGCCGGGATACCGGCAGGGTCGACGGGGACTGGTGCCGGTGCCGCAGACAGATCATCCAGGAAATTTTGCCCGCCTATTTCCCCGATGTGATCGATGAAAGCCACATCTTTGCCAACTTCAATCTCAACTTGTTCAGCAACAGGGAGCTGAAATGCGGCGAAGAACTTGTTTCAGCCCGCGGACAGATGGCGAAACATCAGAAGATGGCCCAGCTTTACACGGGTCACTTTGACCGGCTGCGAGAACGCAACCTTTTCTTCTCGGGAGCGCCGGGGACAGGCAAGACTTTCCTGATGCAATGCATGGGCCACCGCTTGATGGAGGAGGGCAGATCCGTCGTCTACATCACGGCTCCCAACCTTTTTGACCTGATCACGCGGCACAAAAGGCAAAAGGCCTCCTTTCGGCCTGATCCCGATTTGCTGGAGGAGCTTTCCATGCTGTTCCATGCACTCCAGACCTGGGACCTCTTGTTGATCGATGATCTGGGGACAGAACCGGCCACTCCCGACACTTACGCTCAGCTGATCCTCCTGCTTGACGCCCGCCAGCACCGAAAACTTGCCACCATTATCGCCTCCAACATCGAGGTGGCTGATTTTTCCCGTCTCTATGACGGCCGTATCGCCAGCCGCCTGAACGGCAATTTTCTCAAGTACGCCTTCATCGGCGATGATTTGCGATTGCGGCAAAAAAACGAAATGCCTTAAGGATGGCTTATGCGAACGGGAGTTGATCTCATATCGGTCAGACGCCTTGAGGGGGTGTTGGCGCGCCATGGCGACCGCTTCCTCAACCGTGTCTATACGGAGGATGAAAAGGTCATCTGTGCCGGGGACCCGCGCAGGCTGGCAGGCCGTTACGCGGCGAAGGAAGCCGTATCAAAGGCTTTGGGTTCCGGTATCGGCAGGGAGGGGATCTCTTTTCGCGACATCGAGATTTTGCGCGATCCCGCCGGCGCGCCCCGAGCCTTGCTGCACGGGGCTGCCAGGGCCCTTTATGAAAGACTTGGCGGTCAAGGGCTGTCACTCAGCATTTCGCACGAGAATGAGTACGCCGTCGCCCTTTGCGTCCTGAGCACGGTCGTTCACCCCGGGGGGGAGACAGCGGATGACTGACAAACAAGAGGACAAGTTCAGCCCGCAAAAAATCGAAATCAAGCGGGGCATTACACCGGATCAGTTGGAGCCGGAACCCCTTTCAAAGAAAAAAAAGAGAAGCAAGCCGGTCTTTCTCATCAGCAGGAAACGGCGTGTCCCTTCATGGCTGATCGCGATCCTGGTCTTTACCCTTCTCATGGCCGGCCTGTTTTTCATCGTGCCGCAGATTTCCGAGCGGAGCTTTGAGTTTGACATCACGCCCCCGGTTGAGGAAACCCTGCCCGACGGCTGGGACCATTACCTGCACGACGAGGATACCGCCGTGGTAAGTGTCGCGGCGGCCCCTGTATTTTCTGAACCGGATGCCACAAGCACACGTGTGGCCGAAGCTCTTTTGAATGAACACGTGACCATGCTTGATGCGGGAGGGAGAGCCTTTATTCAGGTCCGGCTGGATGACGGCGTGACCGGCTACGTCAGGCGGAGCCACCTGGTTGCCGATACGGATTCGATTTCACCGGAGGGCAGTGTGGCCCGGATCATCGTGCGGGTGCAATTCAAGCGGGTCATGAGCCACGCCCGGTCGGGCTCCCTGGTCGTGGAGGCGCCCATGGGAACCGTCCTCTACGCCGATTACCGGAACGGTGACCTGCTCAGGGTCAAGTTGCCCGGCCTGAAGACCGGCTGGATCAACGCGACAGGTGTCATGCTGGTTTCGCCTCTTGCGGCCCTGGTTCCGGAAGACAATATCCAGCAGCTGCTGGTCGTAACCATGATGGCCTTCCATAACAGCCCCGTCATGCCGGGGGGCTTGACGGCCCGCGGCATCAGCCTGGAGGGCGCCCTGCACGTGGCCGGCCTTTTGAACGGCTTGAGTCTGTCCCGCGACCGCTACGTCCTTTTTGAACAGGGCCGGCCGGTTGAGCTTGAGGAAAACGGGGAGGGAGTACCTGATCTCAAATCGATGGAGGAAGGTGATATCATTTTTTTTCACTCAAAGACCGGCCAGGACACACTGGCCTCCCTGGCCATGCGGGTCGCCGATGCCCAGCTGCTGATCGATCTTGCGGGCAAGCCGACCCTGCGGCTTATCGCCATCGATTCAACAGAGGCCCTGGAGCTTGCCGGCCGGGTTGCGGGCGTCAGGCGCTATGCGCCGGAGGCTTGACACAATGAGCCGATCTAATGAAGTGGAACCCGTCTTAAGATTGACCGCACTTTTCATAATGTGTACACTTCACATGGCAGTCGTCCATCGTGGCCGAACCGGCTGCATACCTTCCAAAGGGCTATGCCGCAGGGATTTTGCCTGTCAGATGGACAAAATTACAGGGGTTGATGTCCACCCTGCCAAGGGGCGGGGGAAGACAGAATCTTCACAGATGAAGTGGAGATAAACGTATTATACAAGGAGAAAAAAGATGAAAAAAATGCTTGCGCTATTGCTTGTCGCCTTGATGGCGATCGCCATGGTTGCCTGCGACAAGGAGTCTGAGGAGCCGGGGAAAACGGAGCCTGAGGGTGCGGTCTACAAGGTAATCAACCTGGTTAACGGCAACTTGGGTGACAAATCTTTCTTCGACTCGGCTGAAGCCGGCTTGAAGATACTGGCCGACGCCGGCCGCATTACCTATGAGACAAAGGAGATGGGCGCTACCGATGCGGATCAGCCCAAATGGCAGGAAACCATCAACGACGTCGCTTCCATGGGCGTCTATGACCTGATTATTTGCGGTACCTATCAGATGCCCGATTACCTGAAGGAGGCGGCGGACGCCTATCCCGACCAGAAGTTCCTCATCTATGACGATACAACCTACGTCGGCGCCAATCAGAACGTGGTCAACCTGAGCTACCGCCAAAACGACATGGGGTACCTGATCGGCGTATTCGCGGCGGCCATGACTTCGCAGACCACGGTGGATAATATCAATCCGGAAAAAGTGGTCGGCTTTATCGGCGGTGAAGACAGCCCTGTCATCAACGACTTCCTCTACGGTTTCCTTGAAGGCGCCAAGGCGACTGACCCGGAGGTTAAGGTTGACACCCGCTACGTCACCAACTACTTTGATACGGCCGCCGCAAAAGAGCTGGGGCTGGCCATGATCAACGACAACAAGGCCGACATCCTTTGGGGTGTTGCCGGTCTGGCTGGAAATGGCGGTGCCGAGGCAGCGCTTGAAACAGGGAAGGCCTGGTTCATTGGCGTTGACTCCGATCAGGAGCTGACCCTGTCCACCGAACTGGCGTCCATCACCCTGACATCAGGGCTCAAGAACGTGGGGGATTCCATTATCTGGTTCTTTGATGAGTGGGATGCCGGGCGGACTTACTGGGGAACGGAAGTCAATCTGGGCCTGGTCGAAGGCGGCGTCGGTTATGTATCCGACAAGAACTTTGCCAAGTACGCGCCGCAGGAAGTGCAGGATCTGGTCATAGCTGCTGAAAAGGCGGTGCGTGACGGCACCATCAAGGTCTCGTCCGCCATCGGCGATGAAACCATGGGCGTTGTAGCCTTGCGCGAGGCCATGCAGCCCTAGGGCGTGCGACGCGTGATGGCTGCCGCCTTTGCGTGACAAGAGGCCATGGAAAGGGGGTCCGGGTTCGGATCCCCTTTTACCAGAAGAGGCCGGGGGAGTTAGGCATATGGAGCACAACGATCTTGCCCTTGACATGAGGGGGATCACCAAGATCTATCCCAATGTCATCGCGGCCAACCGGGAAGTCGATTTCTCTGTCAAGCCAGGGGAGATCCACGCGCTGATCGGTGAGAATGGCGCGGGCAAATCGACCTTGATGAAGATACTCTTTGGCATGGAACGGCCGACGGAGGGTGAAATTTTTGTTGACGGCCAAGCCGTGTCTTTCAGCTCTCCAACCGACGCCATCGCCAAGGGGATCGGCATGGTACACCAGCATTTCATGCTGGTTCCCAGTCTGACGGTGGCCGAGAACATAGTCCTGGGTATGGCGCCCCGAAAATCCGGTTTCCTGATCGACTACAGGGAAGCGCTTGAACTGACCCGGGCCAGCGCGGAAAAATTCAACCTCCATGTTGAGCCCTCAGCCCGGGTCGCCGATATCGCGACCGGCATGAAGCAAAAGGTGGAGATCCTCAAGGCCTTGGTGCGGGGCGCCCGCGTCCTGATCCTGGATGAACCGACCGCTGTGCTGACAAGCCAGGAGACGGCTGGTCTCTTTCAGGAGCTGAAAAACCTGAAAGAACAGGGATTTACCATCATCTTCATTTCCCATAAATTGAATGAAGTGAAAGAGCTGACCGATCGCATCACCATCATGCGGGCCGGCAAGTCCGTGGGGGTCTACGATACGGGAGCGGTCTCGGAAGAGGAGATTTCGCGCCGCATGGTCGGACGCGACGTGATCCTGTCCGTTGAAAAAGAGGCGGTAGCCCCTGGCGAGGTTGTCCTGCAGGTTCAAGGGCTCCGCTATGTCAATGAGTGGGGAAAGCAGGCACTTGACGGCGTGACCTTTTCTGTCCGCAGCGGTGAAATTGTGGGAGTCGCCGGTGTTGAAGGCAACGGCCAGCGGGAGCTTGTGGATATCCTCTTTGGCCTCAGGCTGCCCGAAAGCGGCACGGCCAGGGTGGGCGGGGTCAAGCTGACCGGCCTGCCCCAGGCCCGGATCCGGTCACTTGGCGTGTCCTATGTTCCCGAGGACCGGATGACCCTGGGCATCGCAGCAGCGGCCAGCGTCGAGGAAAATGTCATCTCCGACCGTTTTCAGGGCAAGCGTTTTAACCACGGCCCTCTTTTCCGGATGAAGGAACTCCACAAAGAGAGTGACCGGCTCATTCTTGATTATTCCATTCTATGCAAGACCCGAAGCCAGGAAGTGGGGATGCTGTCGGGCGGTAATATCCAGAAGGTGGTGGTGGCCCGTGAGTTTTCGAGCGACCCGGTTCTGATTATTGCCGACCAGCCAACCCGGGGGATTGATGTCGGTGCAACGGAGCTGATCCGAAAAAGGCTGATTGATTTGTCAAGGGCAGGGGCAGCCGTTCTGCTGGTGTCCGCTGACTTGAATGAGGTCATGGAATTGTCCGACAGTTTGATCGTTTTCTACGAGGGGAAAATTGCCGGCTACTTTGACAACGGCGAGTGGGATGACGTCATGATGGGAGAGTATATGCTGGGTTTGAAACACCAAAGTGACGAGGAGATCGGGAGGGCTTCCCATGCGTGACAGACGGATGGTCTTCTTCGGGATCGCACGCGGGGCCATGGCCATTATTCTGGCGCTTGCTGTCGGAGCGGTCTTTATCTTCTTGAGTTCCAAAACACCCTTTACCGCGCTCCGCTACCTGCTGATCGGTCCTCTTCTGAGCTTTCATGACGGATCCGTCATCTTTAATGCCCAGTATCTCTTTCAGATATTTGCCGCCATGATACCGACCATCTTTACGGGCCTGGCTGTCTGTGTGATGTTCTCGGCCAACCAGTTCAACCTGGCGGGAGAGGGCTGTGTCCTGGCCGGCGGCTTTATCGGGGGGATCCTCGGGGTCTATCTTCAGATCAACTCGGGTTGGCATGCGGTGGTCTGCGTGCTCGCCGCCACAGTTGCCTGCGGCTTGATCATGCTGATTCCTGCTCTGCTCAAAGTCAAGCTGGGCGCCAGTGAGATGGTCACCAGCCTGATGTTGAATTTCATTATTCTCTATGTCGTGCTCCACTACCTCAACTTCAATTTTGCTGACCGGACCAAGGGGGCGACCATGACCAAGGCCTTTAGATCCACCGCCGTCATTCCCTCCCTGGTACCGGGCAACAGCAAGATGTCGGTGGGCTTCATTGTTGCCCTGCTGGCGACGGCGCTCATCGCCTTCTTCATGTACCGGACCCGCTGGGGCTACGCGATCCGGATGATCGGCATCAATGAATCCTTTGCCTTGTATTCCGGCATGAATGTCGGCTGGACCATCGTGCTGGCGCAAGTGATCGGCGGCATGCTGTCCGGCATGGGCGGCAGCCTGGAAGTCCTGGGACGCTACCAGACCTATCTGTGGCGCGAATTGCCCGGCTATGGCTGGGTGGGCATCACCGTTGCCATCCTGGCCAAGAACAATCCGGTCTACGTTCCCCTCGCTGCTTTTTTCATCGCCTATCTCAACAAGGGCTGTCTGCTCATGTCGACCCACTGCGACGTTCCTTCCGAAATGATCGACATCATCCAGGCGGCCATCTTCCTCTTTTTTGCCGCTGAGCAGTTCCTGTCCGGTTTCCGCCAGAAGCTTGTGGTCAAGACGGCGACCGAGGATTTGATGAGGTTGGAAGCCGACCGCGGATCCAGGGGAGGTGGAAGCCATGCTTGAACAATTTTTCCAGGCCGTTTTCAAGGCGGATTTTATATTTGCGGTGATCCGGATCACGGCCCCCATCCTTTTTGCCGCCCTGGCGGCCGTCATCGCGGAAAAAGCGGGTGTCGTCAATATCGGCCTTGAGGGGATCATGATGATCACGGCCCTCTTCGGCTTCCTTTTTGCCTACTGGACCCAGAGCTGGATCATTGGCGTGCTGGGCGCCGTCCTGACCGGGGGCCTGCTCGGCCTTGTGATGGGATTTTTCTCCCTTAAATTGAAAACAGACATTATCCTGGCCGGCATCGCGATCAATATGCTGGGGGCGGGGGGAACCATTTTCCTGCTCAATATGTTCACCGGCCTGCGCGGCAACACCGGCAACCTTGTAACCCCCAATATCCTGATTCCCACTGTCAAAATTCCTTTGATTGACCGGATTCCGGTTGTGGGTGAGATGCTTTCCGGCCACGCGGTGCTGACCTACTGTGCCTTTATTTTTGTCTTTCTTGTTTGGCTGCTCCTTTACAAGACACCGATCGGACTGAATATCCGGGCGGTGGGGGAGAACCCGGACGCCGCCTCCAGTGTCGGGGTCAGCGTTTTGGGTATCAAATACGTCGCCATCGCGCTTTCGGGCGCGCTGGCCGGCTTGGGCGGCGCCTTCATGTCCATGTATTATTCGCAGGGCTGGAACTCCGGCATGGTTGCCGGCCGCGGCTTTATCGCTCTGGCAGCCCAGGCCATGGGCAGGGGGGAGCCCGTGGGCGCCATGCTGTCCTCGCTCCTTTTCGGCCTGGCCCAGGCTCTGCGCACCAAGGCATCAGGACTCCAGGGTGTTTCGAGTTTCCTGGTCTCCCTGATTCCTTACGTGGCCACGGTGCTGGGGCTCGTCATTTATTCGATCAGCCTGAAGCGCAAGGCGCGCAAACACGCCATCAAGGCGGTCAAGCCTTGACGATCCACCTGGAAGAGAGGGAAGGATGAAGAAAATACCTGTCATCCTGGACGGTGATCCCGGTCACGATGACGCCATTGCCTGGGTGCTGGCCCGGGCCATGCCCGGGCTCGATATTCTGGCGGTGACGACCTGCTGCGGCAACCAGACGCTTGAGAAAACGACTTATAACGCGGGCCGCGTCATGGCCCTGATCGGCCTTGATGTGCCCCTGGCGGCCGGCAGGGAGAGGCCGCTTCTGGCCGAGCCTATCATCGCCCCGTCGGTCCACGGCGTGTCGGGTCTGGACGGACCCGCCCTGCCTGAGCCGGACCGCCAGCCGGTGGCTGAGGAGGCGGCCGCCTTCATGGCACGGATTATCCGGGAACATGAAGAAGCGGTCGTCCTGATCTCTACAGGGCCCCTGACCAATATCGCGGCTCTGCTCCTTCTTTATCCGCACCTTAAAAACAGGGTCCGCCATATCTACCTGATGGGAGGCGGCATCGGCCACGGCAACTGGACGCCGGCGGCCGAATTCAATATTCTGGTGGACCCGGAGGCGGCTGATCTGGTCTTTTCTTCGGGGATCCCCCTGACCATGGCCGGCCTGGACGTCACGGAAAGGGCCTTGGTCTTCCCGGAGGACTTCGAGCGGATCCGGGCCGTGGGCAATGAGGTGGCCCGGGTCACTGCTGAATGGCTGGACTATTTTTACCAATTTCATCAAAAGCTGGGCTACCCAGGCGCGCCCGTCCACGACGCGGTCGCGGTGACAGCCCTGGTCCGGCCTGACCTCCTGGTCATGCGGGACCTGTTTGTTGAGGTGGAGACGCGGGGCGACTACTGCCGCGGCGCAACCATCGGCGATTCCTACGGTATCACAGGGAAAAAGCCCAATGTCCGCTGCATCATGGACATTGACCGCCAGGCCTTCGTCGACTTGCTGGTCAAGGCGGTATCGCATTACGGGAAAGGAGCGGGCGCATGAGTGATCGACTGGAAAAAAGAAAAATCCCCCGGTCTAGCGGGTCTTACCGGGTGGAAGAAGACAGCTTTTATGACAACTGTTTTGACGGTTACTCCCTGCCGGTCTGGTTTGATTGCGACACCGGCGTTGATGACGCCATTGCCCTCCTTTTGCTCCACCAGCTCGAATGCTTTAACTTGCTTGGCATTTCAACGGTAGCGGGCAACGTCGTCCTGGAAAAAACAAGCTACAATACCCTTTGTGTCCTGGAACTTGCGGGATCGGATGTGCCCGTTTACCGGGGTGCTGACCGGCCCCTGATCCGCGACCAGATCACCGCGCCTGAAGTCCACGGCACGAATGGCCTGGGCGATGTCATTCTCCCCCGTCCATCCCTGGATCTGGAGAAAGAAAGTGCCTGGGACGCACTCCATCAGGCGGCCCTCGATTACAAAGGCGAGCTGGTCCTGATCGCTGTGGGCCCGCTGACCAATATCGGCCTGGCCCTGGCCAAGTACAGGGATCTGCCGCGACTTCTGAAGCGTGCTGTCATCATGGGGGGCGGGGCCAGGGGAGGGAACACGACACCGGCGGCTGAGTTTAATGTTTTCGCGGATCCGGAGGCCGCCGAAATCCTGTTCAGCTCGGGGATTCCGGTCACCATGTGCGGCCTGGACATGACCATGAAGGCCTGCCTGACTTCAGAGGAATTGGAAGAGCTTGGCAGCCTGGGCTCCCCCCAAGCCGAATTTGCCCGGGACTGCCTGCAGAATACGCTCCGCTACTCGCGCTCGCTTGGCCAGCCGGGGGTGGCGCTTCACGACCCGGCGGCCGTCCTTTTTGCGGCCGATGACTCCATCTTCGAGTCCTACCCCGCCTGGGTCCGCGTCGAAACCAAGGGAAAACGGAGCTATGGCAAAACGGTCACCGATCTCTTCTCTGACAAGAAGATGCCGGACCGCAATCACCGCGTCGTCATTGACGTCGACCGGGACAAGTTCAAGGCCAGGTTGTTATATTTAATGGGGCGTTATGGAAAATAAGAAAATCGATCTGCTTTACATCGACTGCTGCATCCGCGGCGGGGAATCGCGGACCGGGCGGCTGGCCGGCGCCTTTCTTGACGAATTGGAAGAAAGAGGCGGCTTTTCCCTTGACAGGCTGGTTTTGACCGAGGAGGCCCTCTTGCCCCTGACAGGCGAGTTCTTCCTGCAGCGTGAACGGCTCCTGGAGGCGGGTGAACTGGATCACCCGCGTTTCCGCTACGCGCATCAGTTCGCCAGGGCTGACCGGATTCTTGT
>JAAZGN010000101.1 GCA_012511185.1 Clostridiaceae bacterium | reverse complement strand
CGCTGCACCCTGACGAGTACCATGGGTCCCGGTGTCCGCACCAACCCGAAACTCTCCAAGTAGGGTGACGCCCGCGGCTTGCGGGCAAGAAAACCAAATACCTACGACGCCGTAGAAAGCAGGAGTCCCAAGGGACGTAAACAGGTCGCGCTGTCCCGCCGAGGCGGAAGGACGGATCTTTCGATGCGCCCCTTCGCCCGTTGCGGAGGGGTGTTTATATTTTGATAAGGAGGAAGTGTCACATGCCCAGTAAAAAGATACTGGAACTGAAGAAGAAACGGGTCGACGCCCTGGCTAAAGAGCTGGAAAATGCTGAATCAATCGTGTTCTCCGACTACAAAGGATTGACGGTTGAACAGGATACCCAGATGCGCGCCGAGTTCCGGGACAAGAACCTGAACTACAAGGTTGTCAAGAATTCAATCTCGTCGCGGGCCTTCGAAAAACTCGGGATCAAAGGTCTCGAGGAGACCCTGACCGGGCCGACCGCCATCGCCTACAGCAATGAAGACCTTGTCCTGGCACCGAGGCTGGTGCGCGAGTATACCGAGAAATTTCGCAAGATGAGCATCAAGGGCGGCATTGTCGGCAAAGAAGTTCATCCGCTCGACTACATCATGGCGCTCTCACGTGTCGAGTCCCGCGAGAATCTCTACGGCAAGCTGCTGTTCATGATGCTTTACCCGCTGACAGCCTTTGCCCGGATTGCCTCACAGGTTGCCGAAAAGGGAGCTGAATCGGGTGCCGGAACCGTGGCGGAGATGGCCGTGGACAGGGAAGAAGAGCCCAAGCAGGCAGAAGTGCCGGCAGAAGAGACCGCCGTTGAGGAAGACGGTCAAACCGTTGAAGAAGTAACAGAAGATAAACAGGAGGATAATTAAGCATGGATAAGGAAAAAATTGACGGCATCCTGGAGGCCGTGAAGAATCTGACCATTTTGGAACTGAACGATCTCGTCAAAGCCATGGAGGAAGAGTTCGGTGTTTCTGCCGCTGCCATGGCCGTCGCGGCCCCTGCGGCCGGCAACAATGCCGGAGCGGAAGAAGCCGAGAAGACGGAGTTTGACGTCATTCTGAAAAATGCCGGTCAGGCAAAACTGGCCGTCATCAAGGTCGTGCGCGAGCTGACCGGTCTCGGCCTCAAGGAAGCCAAGGCCCTGGTCGACGAGGCCCCCAAGCCCGTCAAGGAAAAGGTCGGTAAAGAGGACGCCGAAGACGCCGCCAAAGTGCTTCGTGAAGCCGGTGCGGAAGTTGACGTTGAGTAAAAGGGACTTGTCCAAGGACTGATAAGGCGGCTCTGTCCCTGACAGAGCCGCCTTTTTAGCGTTCCAGGGGCAAGGCCTTCTTGAGCTTGCCGGGGGCGCCTCGCGTTTCCCTGGGGTGCGGCGGGTCTTCATCAGCCAGCGGGCATACCCGGAAATGGTTTTCAAATTCATGGACCAGGCGGTTGAAGCGCTTGATGATTTGTTTACGGGCGATGATACCCATGAAAAGGCCGTCACGGCCAGTTACGCACAGGTAGTTGGCGTTGACAAGAAGGTGCAGAATATCTTCCAGTGACGAGTCGGTATAGACGACGGATACGTTTCGTTCCATCACATCCTTAACCTTGCGAAGATCAAGCTGGTCCCAGTGATAGTGGTCATCACCGAGTATGCCCTTGAAGATGGCGGGCATGCCGACCACACCAGCGAGGCGGGAAGATTCGTCTAATACTGGAACTGAAGTGAAGCCGACACTGGAGAGGAGTAACAAGGCGTGCATTAATGTATTTTCTGTGCGGACCGTCGCGCAATGCTCCGCGTCGATCATGAGAGGGTCATCCCCCTGCAACAGAAAAGGGCCGATATGCTTTCCTATCATGAAAGAACCTCCCTGTTCTTGTTAAGTACAGATTACAATAAAGCAGGCATTCTTTGGCAAACAAATTATGAACAATGACGAATCGGACAAGAAGAAGCTCATGCTATAGTATGTTCAATGAAGAAAAGGCCGCGGCGCCGGACCGGAGCTGCGGGGAATGATATTCTGAGATGGTGATGGAAGATCAAAAAGAAGAAGAAATCCTGAATCCGGACGAGAAGAAGGAAGTCGAAGAACCATGCGCTGCCTGTGACGAGCAAGTGACCGGTTGCAGCGGCTGCGGATCCAGGAGAAAGCGTGTCGATACCTGGTGGTATGTCATCGCATTGCTCGCGATCCTCCTTGTTGCCATCCTGATCAGGCGTTTCGGATCGGGCAGCACCTGAGGCCTGCCATAGTGACCGGTCGGGTCACCGCATCAAGGTCCTGCACCTGTTAGAGATCCTTAACCCTTTTCCCCGGGCAGGAAGACGGGTTTCGTGACGTGTGATTCTATTTGAAGATTGCCTGCAGGGTTTGCTGGGGCAGGATGGATGGAGAGGGAATTGACAGCCGGCGCAATTAAAGACAGACGTATTCTCGACGGACCCGTAACACCGGTCCTTTTTTCCGTCGCCCTTCCCCTCATGATCAATAACCTGATCAACTCACTCTACAACCTGGCCGACGGGCTGTGGGTGGCCCGGCTTTCACTGGTTGAGTTCGCGGCAACCAGCTTCGTATGGCCGCCCCATTACCTTTTCGTGTCGCTGGGCATCGGCATTGCCATCGCGGGGACCACCATCATTTCACAGTTGATCTGAAGCGGCGACAAGGAGCGGGCAGAGTCCTACGCGTCGCATATCTTATATTTCTGCCTGAGTCTGGGAGTCGTTTTCTCGATCGCCGGCTACCTGCTGTCACCCTCCATCGTCAGCTGGATGGGGGGCAGGGGGGAGCTGGGCCGCAACGCGTCGATTTATCTGGGCATCCTGATGGCAGGTTTCATTTTTGAGATGCTTTATCTTTCCTTCTTTTCCATCCTGGGCGCCCAGGGAAAGACCAAGGCGACCACCATCATCAGCGCCTTCGCAGCCGGCTTCAACGCCATCCTTGATCCTTTCTTTATTTTCGAGCGCGTCCCTTTCCTGGGTATCCGCGGCCTGGGTCTGGGCATTGCCGGGGCTGCTTACGCCACCGTGCTCTCCCAGGTGATCCGGGTCATTTTGGGCGTCTACATCATTTATTTACCTTCCAATGAGATCCGCCTTCGCATCCGTAAGGTCAAGCTCACCTGGCTTCAGTTCAAGGAGTTGATGCGGATGGGCTTTCCGACGGCCATGGGACAGGCCAGCGCCGCGCTTGGCTTTACTCTCTTGAATGCCGAGATCGCGGCCTATGGCGATGCCACCATTGCGGCTTATGCCGCCGTCAACCGGATTGGCAGCTTTGTTATGCAGCCGACGGGCGGTATCGGCGGTTCACTGACGGCCATCGTGGGCCAGAATATCGGGGCCGGCAAGACCGACCGCGTCAGGCAATTCAACCGGGTGGCCTTTCGCGTCATCACCCTGATCGCCCTTGGCGGCAGCCTGGTTCTCTGGTTTGTCCGTGTACCCCTGCTCTCGCTGTTTATCACGGAAAAGGGCGCCCAGGCAGACCTGGTCTGGAAGCTGGCCATTGAATACACCATCTTCAATGTCTTCATGACGCCCTATATGGGATATTTCGACGCTTTTTCGGGTATCTTCAGCGGTGCCGGCTATCCAAGGTATGCGGCTTACATGTCGATCCTGAGGCTCTGGGGCATCCGTCTGCCCATGATCTGGGCCTTTCGAAGGTGGACTGATCTGGGACCGCAGGGCGTCTGGATTTCCCTTTTGGTTTCCAATATCCTCATCATTGTTTACGCAGCCATCCTTTACCTGAGGGGCAGATGGATCGAAAGCCCCCGGGTTGACCATTAGAGAGGAAGACCCCATGCCCGTCATTCCTGTTGCCCTTCTGACCGCCCTGCCCCGGGGGGTTCTGGTCATTTTTTACGTCCTCCTGGCCTTGATGCTGGCCTTCATCACCTTCGAAATCCAGCTCGGCTGGTCGCTTTTCCGCTATGCCACCCGCCGGGCGCAGGAACAGGACTTCACCCCTCCCGCTGACATCCCGCCGGAAACCCTGGAATGGTATAAGAAGGCCGCGGTGGCAAAGGAAAGGCTCTTGCTTGGGCCCCACCGGGAATGGGAGATGATCCATGACGGCCTTCACCTTCGGGGGATCTTCTTTCCCGCACGCGAAAGTGACGGGGAGCCGGCCCCTGGCCGGGGCTGCGCCGTCGTCATCCATGGCTGGCGCGATGTCCGGCTGTCGCGGGCCCTGGATGTTCAGCTTTATCTTGATCTGGGTTACTGCGTCTTCCTGCCCTCTTTGCGCGGCCATAAGCCAAGTGATGGCAAGCGTATCGATATCGGCTGCAAGCACGCGGGGGATATTCTGGCCTGGCTGGAGGAGATCAGGAGGCGTCTGGGCGACCGAAAGCCCGGTTATTTTGTTTTGGACGGCCTTTCCATGGGCGCTGCCAATGTGCTTACCCTTTCCGGTGACCCCGGCCTGGCTCCCGATGTCGTCGCAGTCATTGCCGACTGTGGCTATACATCCCTGCTGGCTCAGGGCAAGTGGATGGTCCGGGGCATGAAGCCCTTGATCCGCCGTCCGGCCCTCTTTTTTGCCTCCGTCTTTTTCTATTTGTTCATGGGTTATAGCAGTAAGGACCTGACACCCTTGACCGGGGTCGCCCGGGCAAAGGTTCCGGTCATGATCATCCACGGGACGGATGACCTCTTCGTTCCGGCCTCCATGGCCCGTGAGTTGTTTGATGGCTGCCGCTCGCCTGTCAAAGAACTCTGGTACGTCGAAGGCGCCAAGCACGCCTTGTCGCACGCGGTGGCCAAGGAAGACTACAAGGCGCGAAAAATGGCTTTTATTGAAAGGGCCTTGGAGGGATTTCAGTCAGGGTCCTGACCCTGCCGGTGCCGCGCGTAATAGTGCAGGAGCTGGCGGTTGTCCTCGAATTCGAGGTCGCGCTCACCGGCCCGGTTTTCCAGATGATGTGTCAATTCATGCTTGAGGATCTGTTCAAGCTCGCTTTGAAAGGTGTGTTCGGAGACGCCTTGGAAAACGCGCTGCATGGAACCGTAATAAATGACGATGTAGCGGCCGAAAATCCGGTCCGCATAATACTCGCCCAGGATGTAGAGGTCGTCGGCCTGCCTTGCCGGATGAAGCTTGGTTTCCTCTTTCAGCAGAACGCCTCCGTTGAGCTCAAAAAAGATCTCTTCCGGGAGCGCGTCCACCATGGCAGTGAGCGCCTGTTCTGTTTCTTCCAGTGTCAGCATGCTTCCACCTTATCACAAGTGAAAGAGCGGCCGGCCTGCCTTTTCCCTGCAGCGTAAAGCATAACAATAATGATATATTAAACGGCAATTTTTGTATTTGACGCCCCCCAGCGCCTGGGGGGCGCCATGACCCACAACAGCGTCAGCGGCGTCGCCCACCTTCGAGCCGCCGACGAGAAGGACTGCCTGCTGCAGATTCGCAGGCTTCTGAGCTACCTGCCTCAAAACAATGCGGAAAAAGCACAAGTCTACGACTGCCCCCAGGATCCCAATGCCATGATCGATTCGTTGAATGACCTGGTTCCCTCTGATCCCAGGCTGGCCTATGACATGCGGGACCTGATCATGGCCCTTGCCGATGGCGGCGATTTTTTCGAGGTCCAGGCCGAGTACGCCCGCAACATGATCACGGGCCTGATGCGGCTGGACGGCCACAGCATCGGCGTCATCGCCAACCAGCCCAGTGTCATGGCCGGCTGTCTGGATATCAATGCATCCGACAAGTCCTCCCGATTTATCCGGACCTGCGATGCCTTCAATATCCCCCTTCTCACCCTGGTTGATGTCCCGGGCTTTCTGCCCGGCACCCGGCAGGAGTACGGCGGCATCATCCGCCACGGCGCGAAAATGCTCTACGCTTACAGCGAGGCCACGGTCCCCAAGGTGACGGTCATTGTGAGAAAGGCTTACGGAGGCGCTTACATTGGCATGTGCTCCAAGCATCTGGGAGGCGATTTTGTTTTAGCCTGGCCCCAGGCGGAAATCGCCGTCATGGGAGCCGAGGGTGCGGCCAACATCATCTTTTCACGTGAGATCCGCCAGGCCCGGGACCCTGAGGTGAAACGCGAAGAAAAGATCGCCGATTACACGGAACAGATGATGAATCCTTACATCGCGGCGGCCCGGGGCTACCTCGATGATGTCATCCTGCCGCAGGAGACGCGCCAGCGCCTGATCTCCTCTTTTGCGACGCTGACCGGCAAAAGAGTCCAGGGCCTGCCGAAAAAACACGGCAACATCCCCTTGTAAAGGAAGCAGCCGTGGACTTCAACAATCTGTCATTGGGCATGGGCCTCCTGCTTTCCCTCTTCAGTATGGTTGTCGTCTTCATTGTTTTGCTGGCTATCACCTATCTGGTCGACGGGACGGCTTTTCTGCTCAAGATCAAAGATAAGAAAGAAGACCGGACTAAGATCGAAAACCAAGGGGACGAAAAGACCCGGGCGGCAGAACAGGCGATCCAGCCGCAGCTGGCCGCCCTGGTGGCCGCAGCTGTCTCGGCTTATGCCGGTGAGGACACACACTTTGTTATCAGAAGAATCAAGCGTCAGGAGCCCGGGCTTTCCGGCTGGGAATCGGCCGGGTTGCAAGATGGCTTCCGGCGTCCGCAATAGAAAGGATCTGCAGCTTATGCCAGTCAGAACATTCCGCATCGTAATCGACGGCCAGGCCTATATGGTCGAGGTTGAGGAAATCAAAGAAGAGGTGGATACAGTCAGTCCGGTTTCCAATCCGCGCCCTGCTGCCCCGGTGGCCGCCCCCGCCAAAGCGGAAGTCCCGCCTTCCCCCCAGGTGAGCGGTGAAGCGGTCAAGGCACCCTTGCAGGGCACCGTGCTCGATATTCCGGTCAAGCCGGGCGATCCGGTCAAGCCGGGCGACACCCTGCTTGTCATTGAAGCGATGAAGATGGAAAATGAGATCGTCGCCCCGGGCGAGGCTGTCATTGACCGTATCCACGTCCAAAAAGGCGACGTCGTCGCCTCGGGTGACCTGCTCGTCTCATTCCGATAGGAGCGCCTGCCATGTCGAGAATCCTTGTCGATTTCTTCGAACAAACCGGCATCAGGGAATTATTCAGCCTGGATACGGAACTGTTTGGCCTGATGGTGCCGGGCAAGCTGATCATGATCGCCATTGCCTGCCTGTTCATTTACCTGGCAGTCAAAAAAGGCTATGAGCCCTACCTTCTGATTCCAATTGCCTTTGGCATGCTGCTGGCCAACCTGCCGCTGACAGGCATGTTGGACGGCCCCCTGGGCAATCAGCCCGGCGGTTTGCTCTATTATCTCTACCAGGGCACGGCGCTTGGGATCTATCCTCCGCTCATATTTCTTTGCATCGGGGCGGGGACCGATTTCGGTCCCCTGATCGCCAACCCCAAAAGCCTGCTGCTGGGCGCGGCGGCCCAGTTGGGGATTTTTGTGACCTTCCTGGGCGCGATCGCGCTGGGCTTTACGGCCCTGCAGGCGGCTTCCATCGGAATCATCGGAGGGGCCGACGGCGACGGCGGAGATGTTTCTGACCCCCGGCACTTTGAAAATCGTCGCTTTAGGTCTTGTTGCCTTTTCCATCGGGACCGCGGGCGGTGTTCTCCTGGGCAAGCTCATGTATGTGCTGACCAAGGGCAAGGTCAATCCGCTGATCGGCGCGGCGGGTGTGTCGGCCGTTCCCATGGCTGCCCGGGTCGTCCAGAAGGAGGGCCAGAAATACAACCCGTCCAATTTCCTGCTCATGCACGCCATGGGACCCAATGTCGCCGGGGTCATCGGCTCAGCCGTGGCAGCCGGCCTCCTGCTCAGTTTCTTCAGTTAAGGGGGCTCATGCGTTTTGAACTGATGGAGACAGCCTGGAGCGCCGGGCGCTGCCCCCGAGTTATCTGCCCTTTCTGAAACCGGAGGGTGTGGCCGGCAAGCGGCTGGGTATCCTGCGAAGCTTCCTTGGCAAGGCCGCCATCAACCGGCCGGTCAACCAGGTCATGGAGGGGGTACTGGGTCTTCTTGTACAGGCCGGAGCAGTCCTGATCGACATCGATGACCCGCTCGACTCCGACTGGATGATCTGTGAAGTCAGCGTCCATCTGGACGATTTTCGCACCCATCTCGACGCTTACCTGGCCGGTCTGCGCCCCGGCGCGCCCGTACATTCAGTCAGGTAGATTATTGAAAGCGGCCTCTTTCACCCGGGTATTGAGGAGAACTTGAAAACTGCCATGGATCTGGAGACCGGGACCCCCCGTTACAACGAAAAACGGCTCCGTCAGTACGCGCTTGCGAGCCAGATCATGAAGATCATGGCCGACCGGGACCTGGACGCCCTGATCCATCCCCACCAGCAACAGCTGGTCTGCAAGATCGGAGACGGGCAAAAGCAACGCAACGGGGGTCCTCTGTTCGGCAACCGGTTTTCCCTCAATCGCCGTGCCCGCTGGCATGGCACCCGGCCCCCAAGCGCCCCTGGGCGTCCCTGTCGGCCTGGAGATCAGCGGCCGGCCCTACTACAGCGAGCCGGTCCCAATCGAGATCGCCTATGGCTTCGAGCAGCTGGCAGCTGTCCGTCAGCCGCCTGAATCCTGCCCGTCCCTGCCGGTTTCCTGAAGGAAATAGCCGATCAGAAAATCCCGGAAACGCTTTTCATAGCTGTTGAGGCCCTGTCCGCCGTCGGTGGCCAGATTGATGAAGCGCCTGCAGGGGGGATCAGTGATGGAAAGGAGCTGGACCTTGATACCGTCATCGGTTTCCCCCGGCCAGGTCAGGGCCGGGATGAAGGCGACGCCGTGGCCGGAGCTGACGTAGCGCATGACCGTCGACGTATTGTCGGTTTCAAAGATGACATTGGGTTCGAAGCCGGCCAGCTGGCAGTAGTAGTCGGTGATTTGACGCAGGCCGAGGGTCTTGAAAAGGCTGACGAAACCCATGCCGCTCACCTGGGCAAGGGCGATATGATCCTGCTGGCCGAAGGGGCCGTCCGGCTGGACGGCCAGCTTGATTTCCTCCTCGGCCAGGACCAGGGAGCCGGCCCGGGCCGGCCGCTCACGGGAGGAATAAAGGCGCAAGGGGTAGTCCCGCGGGTCCCTGTCCTGCGGCGCATCCTGGTGAAGTACCCGAAATTTGGCGTCCCCGTATTCCTGGGTAAAAGAAGTGCAGATGGAAGGGAAGAGGCGGGAAGCGGCTTCCACCACAATGGAGATGGTGGTTTCTTCTTGTTGCCTGCGCTTTTGCAGGGTTGATTCGAGATTGGCTGTGAGCCGGAGCAACTGCCGGGCATAGTCATAGACCAGGCGGCCGTTTTCGTTCACCCGGATCCCCCTGCCTGTGCGAGCCAGGAGTTGGAGCCCCCATTCCTTTTCCAGGGCGCGCACGGCGCGGGTCACCGCGGGCTGGGGGATACCCAGATGGTTGCTGGCGCGGGTGATGCTGCCGAACTCGACCACATGCCGAAAGAGAT
>JAAZGN010000100.1 GCA_012511185.1 Clostridiaceae bacterium | reverse complement strand
TCTCGTGGAGGAAGTCTGCCTATGAAGATTCCCGGTGCCGTGGGCCGGTTTGGGAACAGAACGCCCGTAAGCGTCCGTTGTCACCGGCCCTTTATATGTTTTTCTGCGCATGGGGTCGGTAAGGCTTTCAACATCATACCCCACCGTTAAAACCATTTGGTCGGTCACCAGCTCTTTATCGACCAGATCCAAAACCAGTAGCTCCGTCATCTCACGGACGATGAGCCGGGCTTTTGCGAAATCGTATGGGCATTGCAAAACCTGTCCGGAGCTTAAGCTATTGCTTTGCGGTTTGAAGGCTTTGACCTCAGCAAGACTGCAAGGCTCAAAGCCCCAGGCATGGTCTATCAGCAGCTCGGCGTTAACCCCGAACAGCTTATGAAGCAGTTCCTCATTGGTAAGGGAGCACCTTGCAATATCCCCCATCGTGTACAAGCCGTTTTCCTCCAGCTTTTTGGTATAGCCATGCCCCACGCGCCAGAAGTCTCTCAGCGGGCGATGATACCATAGCAAGCGCCGATAGGAGGCTTCGTTAAGCTCCGCAATCCGAACGCCATGCTGATCCGGTTTGGTATGCTTTGCCACAATATCCATGGCAACCTTGCCAAGATACATGTTGGTTCCGATGCCCGCCGTTGCCGTAATGCCGGTCGAGTGAAGAACATCATGGACGATGCGCATGGCTAACTCACGGGCCGAAACCTTATAGGTGTTCAGGTAGCAAGTCACATCCATGAACACCTCGTCGATGGAATACACATGGATATCCTCGGCGGCAACATATTTCAAATAGATGTTGTAGATTTCCGTGCTTTTTGCGATATAGTGAGACATCTGCGGGGTTGCGGTAATATAGTCCACTGCCAGGGACGGGTCGCTTTTCAGTTCCGGATCGCAAAAGGATTTCCCAGTCAGCGCGCGGCCGGGTGCCGTTCGCTGGCGCTGCGCATTTACCTCCCTGACTTTCTGCACCACCTCAAACAGCCGGGCGCGGCCGGGGATGCCGTACGCTTTAAGCGTTGGCGTTACGGCAAGGCAGATGGTCTTTTCGGTTCGGCTGGCATCGGCCACCACCAGGTTTGTGGTCATGGGATCCAGGCCGCGCTCCATGCACTCTACGGAGGCGTAGAAGCTTTTCAGATCAATACATATGTGGATACTGCAAAACTGTCCAAATGTGAAGAGGGAACTCGAACTCGACCGCATCAACAACAATGGAAACTACGAACCAGGCAACCTAAGATTTGTCCCCCGGGAGCTCAACCAGGCCAACCGGCGGAGAACAGTCATCCCCTTCTTCAGTCAAACAGAGTGGCCATATGGCCGAACGGTCGTATCGCGAATGCTAAGTATGGGAATGACCAGGGAGGAGATCTTACTTTCAGCGGAGGAAGCGGTAGAAAAGCGAAGGAAAAACTGGCGCATAATTTCAGCAAGGCTCGACTTTATGACATACGAAATGCAGGCCCCCGGAACCGTTACACCGTATCGGGGAAACTTGTGCACAACTGCGGCTATGGAGGATCGGTTGGTGCGCTGAAGGCAATGGGTGCTCTTGAGATGGGGCTGCAGGAGCACGAACTTTCAGGGCTGATTCAACAGTGGCGCTCAGCTAATCCCAATATCGTGCGGCTCTGGTGGGATGTAGATCGGGCTGTCAAAACCTGTATCAGCGAGCGTAAACATACAGAAATTCAGGGCATCACCTTCTCCTTCCAGAGTGGGATGCTGTTCATCACCCTTCCTTCCGGCAGACGGCTCGCCTATGTGAAACCCCGAATCGGCGAGAACCAGTTCGGTGGCCAATGCATCACCTACGAGGGTGTAGGCGGAACGAAGAAGTGGGAACGCCTGGATTCCTATGGTCCGAAGTTCGTGGAGAACATCGTGCAGGCGACAGCAAGGG
>JAAZGN010000099.1 GCA_012511185.1 Clostridiaceae bacterium | reverse complement strand
CGCCTTGTCACCGCTGTCTTCACACTATACAAGGAAGGGTTTTTCGTCAATACAAAGCTCGGAAAAAATAGATTCCGCAAAAAAAGAACCGCTCCCCGGGGAGCGGCTCTCAAGGTCACAAGGGGCTTAAATCAGCGATCCAGCCTGAAAGCTCCCCAGCCGGCGTAAACAGCCGCCTCACCGAGTTGTTCCTCGATGCGAAGGAGCTGATTATACTTGGCAACCCGGTCGGTTCTCGACGGCGCGCCTGTCTTGATCTGGCCGGCGCCCATGGCGACGACGATGTCGGCGATGGCCACGTCTTCCGTCTCGCCGGAGCGATGGGAGACAACGGCTGTCCAGCCATTATTTTGCGCCATGTCGATGGCGTCGAAGGTCTCGGTTAAAGTGCCGATCTGATTCAGCTTGATCAGGATGGAGCTGGCGGCGTCCTCTTCCAGGCCGCGGGCCAGTCTTTCGGTGTTGGTGACGAAAAGATCATCGCCCACCAGCTGGACCCGGTCGCCAATGCGCTCGTTCAGCTTTTTCCAGCCTTCCCAGTCGTCCTCAGCCAGGCCGTCTTCAAGCGAGATGATGGGGTATTTGTCTGCCAGCATCTCGTAGTAGTCGACCATTTCGTCGGAGGTCTTGAATTCGCCGGTCTTCCAGAAAAGATAGCCTTCCTTGCCCTGGGCCTTGGCTTCTTCCCAAAGCTCGGTGCAGGCCGGGTCCATGGCGATGAAGAAATCTTCGCCCGGCTTGTAGCCGGCCGCCTCAATGCCCCGGATCAGCCACTGGATAGCTTCCTCGTCACTTTTCAAGTTGGGGGCGAAGCCGCCCTCGTCGCCGACAGCCGTCGCGTAACCTTCTTTTTTCAGGAGGCTCTTCAGGTTGTGAAAGACTTCTGCCGACCAGCGGAGCGCTTCCTTGAAGGAGGGCGCGCCGCCGGGCATGACCATGAATTCCTGCAGGTTGACATTGTTGTCGGCGTGCTTGCCGCCATTGATGAGATTCATCATGGGGACGGGCAGGATGTGGGCCCGAAGTCCCCCCAGATACTGCCAAAGGGGCATATCCAGGGCCGCTGCTGCGGCTTTGGCGCAGGCCAGCGAGACGGCCAGGATGGCATTGGCGCCAAGGGTGGCCTTGTTGTCGGTTCCGTCCAGTTCGATCATGACACGGTCGATTTCGACCTGGTCGAAGACGTTCATGCCGACGATCTCGGGGGCAATGGTGAAGTTGATGTTGTCAACGGCTTTCTGAACGCCCTTGCCCAGGTAGCGCTCTTTGTCACCGTCCCGGAGTTCAACGGCTTCGTAGGCGCCGGTTGACGCACCTGAAGGTACGGCGGCGCGGCCCATGGAACCGTCTACAGTGTAGACCTCTGCTTCAACGGTCGGGTTGCCGCGGGAGTCCAGGATTTCTCTTGCCTGTACGGCCTCAATCCACAGTTCTGTCATCTTATTTATCCTCCTGAATAGAAATCGCGTTTGGGGATTATTGAATCCAGCCGTTAGTATAGCAAATTATGGCCGAATAAAAGATAAAAACCGAAAAACTATTCCTGAAAACCCTTGGGAACAGCTTTCCAGGAGAAGATCAGGATCAAAAGCTGGGCGGCTGAGGTGAAAAGGAGCAGGTAGGCGATGGGAAAAAGATCGGCGAGCGGCCCGAAGATGGCCGCACCAAAGGGAATGGCGGCTGAACCGATCATGTAGAGCAGGGAGAAGACGCGGCCATGGTAGGCCCGCTCCACCTGTTCCTGGAAGAAAGTGGTAACAGCTGTGGTATAAAAGGGCACGATGATGCCCAGGCAAAAGGCCAGGGAAATGAAAATTGAGAACAAAGGCGAGTCAACCAGGCCAAAAAAAGCCAGACCCACGGTTCCCGCCGCCACCAGGAAACCTGACATGCGGATGGTTCTGATCTTGCTTTTGAACTGACCCTTCAATGAGACAGCCAGACCGCCGACGGCCATGCCGGTGAAGACAGCGGTTTGCGCCGCGGACACCCGCCAGACCTGGTCATCAAAATGGCGCCGGATGTAAAGGGGGAAAAGTGTGGCAATGGGAGACAGAAGCACCATGAAGGATGCGTAGATGAGCATGAGGTTGCGGATGACATGATTGGTCTGCACGTAGGCAAAACCGCGGCGGAACTGCCGGGTCACCGGTTCGTGCGGCAGGTCGGCATCCAAGCCCTCTTCCTTTTTCTCTTCTTCCGCTGCGGCGGTTTCCAGCTCTTCCGGCGTGGGGAAGCCCCAGACGGTTCCCTCTTTCAGTTTGGGGTGGCGCCCGGTCGCGGTAGTCACGACTCCGGTCCTTTGGTGGGGGACCGGCAGGCCCAGCATGATGGAAACAGCAACGGCGGCCGTCGCTTCATCGACCATGAAGACGATCCAGACGGGGAAAAGGGTGATGAGGGCTCCGCCCAGTATAGG
>JAAZGN010000098.1 GCA_012511185.1 Clostridiaceae bacterium | reverse complement strand
GCTGGTAAAGAAGGCAAGCAGGAGCGAATGCCCGAGATTGGCTCCGGCATTCATCTGAAAGGTCCGCCGGATATTGTCCAGGGACAGGCGCATATCGGAGGGATATTTTTTCACCAGGGTCAAAAGAAGAAAGGCCGCGATTGGCAGAACGACGCCCAGGCTGACCAGGCCGGAAAAGAGGCAGGCCAGGCCGTCGCGGACCCGGTTGGGGACAATCCGGAAGGGTTTGGCAACAAAGGCCAGGCTGCCCTTGTCCCGGTTCAGGACATCCAGGACAAAGGCGACCAGGGCAGGCGTCAGAAGGACCAGGCCGATCACGCTTCCTTTGCCGAAATCGAGCAGGCCGATGACATCCTGATACATCAAGACCGGCAGGGTCTTGTACTGGCCCCCGATCATGAGGGGAACACCGTAGTCGATAATAACCAGGGTAAAGACGGCAAAGACCGTCGACGTCAGGGGCCGGCGCAGGTAGGGAACCGTGATGGAGCTGAATTGCAGCCGCCGGGGGATCCCCAGGACCTCCGCCGCCTCGTAGGGGGTGCTGTCCTCATAGCGCAGAATATCCGACAGCATGAGAAAGGCGACCGGAAAGGAGTAGATGACCGAGCCCGCCACAATGCCCCAAAACCCATAGACACTCCCATTCAGGCCCAGCAGCCTGGTCACCACCCCGTTGGCGCCAAAAAGCACCACCAGGCCCATGCCGTGGGAGATGGAGGGTATCAGCATGGGCAGGGTGAAGATCAGGGTAAAAAATCCCTTGAAGCGGCTCCCGCTCCGGACCATGAACCAGGCCAGGGCGGCCGCCAGGGAGACGGAGATGACGGTCGAGACACTGGTGACCAGGAGGGAATTTCTCAGGGCAGTCAGAAAGGAACCGGAAAAAAGCAGGGCCTTGACGTCGACATCGGCCATCCGGGCCAGCATGCGAAGCAGGGGCAGGAAAACCGAGACGGCAAAAAAGGCTAAAAGCAGGGTTTTGGCGCCGGTCCAAGCCTTGCTGCCCTTCATTGTTCTTCCCTTGCGAAGCGTATCAGCGAGTCGATCTTCAGCTGAATGTTACGGATGACGAAATGGCGGATGTAATCATTGGCCGGATGGTCCATGAGCCGCCGCGGCGTGTCGATCTGCTGGATCACGCCCTGATCCATGACCATGATGCGGTCGCTCATGGCAAAAGCCTCCTCCTGGTCATGGGTGATATACAAAATGGTGGAACCGAACTCCTCCTGGATACTGAGGATCTCTGCGCGCAAGGCCAGCCGGGTTTCCACATCCAGGGCGCTCATGGGCTCGTCCAGCAAGATGATATCCGGATTCATGGCCAGGGTCCGGGCCAGGGCGACCCTCTGCTGCTGGCCGCCTGACAGGGTGTGAGGCTTCTTGTTCAGATGACCGGTCAGGCCGACACGCTCCAGGAGGCGGCGGGCTGTCTGACGGGCCAGCTCCCTGTCCCCGTTTTGTATTTTCAGGGCATACTCGACATTGCCCAGCACCGTCATATTCTCGAAGAGGGCGTAATTTTGAAAAACCATGCCCATCTTGCGCTGGGAAGGAGGCAGGTGGGTAATCTCCCTGCCGTCCTTGATGATCCTGCCGCTTTCCGCCTCCTCGAGGCCCAGCAAAATCCGGAGCAGGGTCGTCTTCCCGCAACCCGAGGGTCCCAGGATGGAAAGGAACTCCCCATCCTCCACTGAAAAGGAAATATCCTGCAGGACCTCGTTGGACCCGAACTGTTTGCTTAAATTTTCAACGACCAGCTTATTCTTTGGCATCAGTGATCCCATTTCTCCAGCAGGCGGGCCTTCTCGGCGGAGGAATCGCCTGACATATCGGCGTAAGGAATCTCGGACGGATAGTTTTCCAGGACAAAATCCCGATCCTTGAATATTTTCTCCGGAAAGAAGCGTTCCTTGTCTTCAACGACCAGGGTATCAAGGAAGAATTCAAAGACTTCCCGGACCGCGAGCCGTTCTTCTTTTCCCTTAATCATGGCCATGCCATAGAGGGAATAGGGTGATCCCTCTTCAAAGAAATAGATTTCCAGTCCGGCCCCTTTGTTGATCTCCGTGACCGTCTGCGCCGTCATGGCCAGGCCGATGGCCGCCTCGCCCTGGACCAGGGCATTGACCGGTCCCGAACCTGACGAGGTGTACTGGAGAATATTGGGGGTCAGGGCGTCAAAGTAAGCGAAGGCCTGGTCTTCACCCCAGGCATTGACCAGGGATTTCAGGAACATGTAGCCGGTCCCCGACGCCTTGGGGTTGGGCATGGAGATGAGTCCCTTGTATTCCTCCTTGAGCAGATCCGGATAAGTCTCCGGCACCGGCAGCCCCTTCTGGTCCAGGATCTGTCTGTTAATGGCGATGCATCCGCCGTTTCTCAATTCCGGGATATACTTTTTACTTTCAGGGATCAATTCGTCCAGATAAGGTGAGCTATCGTAGGCGGACAAGTCGGCAAAAAGCCCTTCCAGGCTGCCCAGGTAGCCGTAATCGAGCTCAAAGGAAATATCGCAGTCGGTGTCCAATCCCTCGGCCTCCAGCTTGGCCGCGTGGGTGCCCGTCGGCAGGTACTCCAGGACAATTTCATAGTTTGGAAACTCTTCTTCCAGCCGCCCCTGAAAATAAGAGACCCGGTACTCTTCGCTACTCAGGTAAATAATGACTTTTTCATTTTTTTGTCTTCCACAGCCTGCGGCCGGAAACAGGAAGCAAAGCGCCAGGACAAGGCCAATCACTCTTTTCATACCATATCTCCCTTGTATTGTTCAAATCATTTTTTTCATCACCGTTATTGAACATAACTGCTACCAATATACACGATTTATTACAATATTTGTTCAATTGCGGATCAAGCACTTCTTCTGTCATACAGATTCCCGAACCGCCCATACGCCTGTCCTGCCGTCCTGCATTGTGCTAAGATGACTGACAGGCTGATTGGCCGCTTTCATCTCGAGGAACAAGGCTGGCTGAATGAATACAATCAATACATTGCTTGGAATACCCCTTGGTTACCTCATGTACTTTTGCCAGCTCCTGGTCCGCAACTACGGCGTCTCCATCATCCTCTTCACCTTCCTGACCAAGCTTCTGATGTTCCCCCTGTCCTTGAGTTCGCAAAAGAACGCCCTGGTCATGGTCAAAATTCAACCGGCCCTCGAAGACATCAAGCAGCGAAACCGGGGCAACAGCGCCCTGATCGTCGAGGAACAGCGGGCCCTTTACAGG
>JAAZGN010000097.1 GCA_012511185.1 Clostridiaceae bacterium | reverse complement strand
AGCTTCCTGAGTCGTTTATTAAGGTATAGGAACCCGTACCGGCGATATCACCGCCTGCCGCGACTTCGAAGGTTCCCTTGCCGGTTGTGCGCAGGAGGCTGCCCGAGGGAGAGCCGCTCCCGGAATACTCAGCCATCCAGAGTACCTTCACGTCCTCATCGGGATCCAAATACAAGGTATTGACCGCACCAGTGACGGAACCGGTAACTTTTACGGTGACACCGATAACTTCGGCAAGAAGATCGCCTTGGCCACCGTGGACGAAGTTATTAATTTTTTGTGCCATCTCGCCAGGGTCTGATGCGGCACGCACCTCCCGAGGCGTGGCTGCAAAGAGGCCAAGGACCATCGCCAGAACCACCAAGACTAACAAGCGACCCTTCCTTTTTGTTTTCTCTTTCATACCTTTTCCTCTTTCTTCCTCTCTTGGATGAGACATCCAAACCTTCCTTGCTTTTCCAGAAACGATAAACCGCGCGCCAAGACCTTGCAAGTATATTCAATGAGAGTTGTGGGGAACGTCTTCTTTCTTGAAGAAGAAACCATACGACATGGTGAGGTGAACGAGAGCTTACTGTTGAATATTATACATAAAATTGGACGCTATTGTAAGCGGTCAAGCTTGCGGGTCGGCATCCAGGCTTGGCAGGCAGGAATCCCGCGTGCGCCTGTGCCGCCGCTTGATGATCTTGCCCTGATCGCTGATAAAACCAGGCAGCCGGCTACGGCTGCCTGAGTGCGATCCCAATCGGGCTAACTTGCCGGCTTCTCTCTCATGCTCCCGGCCGCCTGGCCTTTCTCCTGATCAGGATAAGGGTCAGCACCGCTCCCGCAATTGCCATAAGTGCCACAGCAATCAAGATCAGCCAAAGCCGGTTGAATCCACCCTTGCCCTCTTGATCCAGGCCATCAGAGAGGGATTCGTCCGGCTCACTGGTCATGGTTGTCGGATCTGCAGCCCGCGTACTGGTCACCATTTCTTCCGTCCGTGTACTTTCCTCCGTTGCTTGGCCGGTCGTTGTTGCCGCCTTTGTCGTTGTTGTCGTGGTTGTTGTGGTTGTCGTGGTCGTCGTGGTCGTCGTGGTTGTGGGCGGCGGTGCCGCCTTGACCGTGATTCCGCTTATGGGGTAAAAGCCGGTGTGATTGCCATGCTTATAGGAAATACCCGCTTGACCGTCTTTGAGTCCCCAGACAGCGGTAGCTCCCGGGCTGACAAACAGATTCGCAGTTGAATTTTCGTCGTAAACCGGCTTGCCTCCCGGCTTATCCCAGGCACAGCGGATAAGGGTCCCGCTATAGGAGGGCTTGCCTCCGTACACACTGACAAGACTGTAGTCGTTACCGATGCCGAAGACAAATCCGCCGGAAAGCTGTGCCAACCTCGCCAGGATCGCCTCGGAGATCTGGGTACTGACCACACTGATACCCTCGACGGTCACTTGGTTCAATTCCTTGTTTTCAGTTAAAATGGCCCTGCCTGCTCCCGTGTTTTCGACCTTGCCGTCCCCGTGCAGGAAGACGTTTGAGTGGCCGGAGCGGATCCAAATGGTCCCCCCCTTGGAGCCTGACGAGGATACCGTGCCGCCGCTGATATCCACGGAACCCCACTCACTGTCCAGGCAAATACCGTGACTGCCCATGGATCCCAAGGCTCCCACCTTGCCCCCGATCATCCTGACCAATCCGTTGTCGGCCGTGCCGGATAGATAGATGCCGCTCCCGGTCTGCTGGCCAACTGATCTTGTGTAGCCGCCGCTTACGTAGACGGTGGCATTGGGGGCATGAACGGCGATGGCATCCCAGCTTGCATAGACATCGCCGCCATGCACGTAAACCGTAGAGTCAACAGCGGTGCTTGCCAATTCGATGGCGCATGAACCGGCACCACTGCCCGTCGCCGTCACATAACCGTCCGTGACGGTCACAACCGAGGAAGGTCCGTTAACAACAATGGCTTTGCCATCCTTCTCATAGAAGGCAGAGACCGACCCGCCAGCTACCTTGATGGAGGCATTCTTGCCTAAAGCCATGATGCAGACACCATTTGCTTTCTGGTTGAGAATACGCCCGCCGCTCACCACAATGGCGCAGTCGTTTGAGACGTTTATGAGGGTATACAGCCCCGTACCGGCGATATCAGCGCCTGCCGCGACTTCGAAGGTTCCCTTGGCGCTTTCGGGCAGGCTGATCATGGGAGAGCTGCTTCCCTCATACTCTGCCTTCCAGACCACCTTCACTCCCTGATCGGGATCCAGGATCAAGAGATTGACCGCATCCGTGACAGATCCGGTAACCGTCACCGTCTTGTCCGACACCGTAGCCTGGAGCTTGCCCTTGCCCCCGTGGGCGTTGTAGTTAATTTTTTGTGCCAGCTCGGCGGGGCTCGATGCGGCATGCACCTCCCGCGGCATGGCCGCAAAGAGACCAAGGACCATGGCCAGGATCACCAAGACCGACAGGCTGCCAGACCTTTTTGTTTTCTTCTTCATACCCTTTTCCTCACCTTTCTTGCTTTTTTTGGTTACGGCAAACGGAGTGCCAAAACATTGCGGATTTATTCAATGAGAGTTGTGGGAAACGTCTTCTTTCTTAAGAAGAAACCATGCGACCTGGTCGAAGTGAACGAGATCTTACTATTGGATATTATACATAAAACTCGACGCGATTGTAAGCGGTCAGGCTTGCGGACGCAGACCCCGGAAGCGGGTAAGGAAAGGGCGGATACCGCGTGGTATGATTTTAGATGTGAAATCAGAGAGATTCCATTCACCGGGCCGAAAAGGCCACCCGATGGTTCCTGGCATGACAAGACCGGTCATGGAAATTGAGCGTTCCTGCGGCGCCATCGTCTTTCGGGAAATTGAAGGCGAAACACGGGTTCTGCTTGTCCAGCACAAACCGGGCCACTGGTCCTTTCCCAAGGGCCACAAGGAACAGGGTGAAAGCGACCATGAGACGGCCATTCGCGAGGTCTATGAAGAGACAGGTGTCCGGATCGCCATCCTGCCGGGTTTTGAAAGGTCGTCGACCTACTCTCCGCGGCCGGGTGTCTTGAAAACAGTTGTCTTTTTTATTGGTACCTATCGGGGCGGAACGCTTGAGCCACAATTAAGTGAAGTGCGCGCTGTCCGTTGGATGGGACTGGATGAAGCGGCAGGCATGCTTGTTTTTGACAAGGATCTTGCCATTTTTAGCGAAGCCTTGGCATGCCGGGGCTGATTGGGAAAGGAGTGCAGGCATGGACGCGGCAAATGAAGACGGCAAGCGCTTTGTCATGAAAGAAAACTTTACGATGGACGAGCTGCTGGCCCTTATGGATTATCTTCGAAGTGACCAGGGCTGCCCCTGGGACCGCGTGCAAACACACGAAAGTATTCAGGGCAACATGCTGGAGGAAGCCTATGAGGCCGTAGACGCCATCCAGAGCGGGGACCCCGCCAAACTTTGTGAAGAACTGGGGGATGTTCTCATGCAGGTTGTCTTTCACGCGGACATTGCTGAAGAGGAAGGAAGCTTCGACTTCCAGGATGTGGTCTCTGGCCTTTGCCGAAAACTGATCTCCCGCCACACCCATCTATTCGGCGACGACGAGGCGACGACACCTGAGATGGACCTTCGGACCTGGGAGAAAAACAAGAAAATTGAAAAGGGCCATGAAAGCACCACTGAGTCCATGCGGGCCATACCGCTTGCCATGCCTGCACTGACCAGGGCATATAAACTGCAAAAAAAGGCAGCGGATGTCGGTTTTGACTGGTCTTCCCCTGATGGAGCCCGCAAGAAAATCCTGGAAGAATTGGGAGAATTGCTTGATGAGGCCGGATATGGGGACAAGGAGAGAATTCGCCAGGAGGCGGGGGACTTGCTCTTTGCGGCCGTCAACCTGCTCCGTTTATTGGGAGTCGATCCGGAAGCGGCCCTGACAGACGGTTCGCAGCGTTTCATCCGTCGGTTCGACGCCATGGAAAAATTGGCAAAGCAGGAGGGCAATGCCCTGGCCGGAATGGAACTTGAAGCCATGGACGCCCTGTGGGATCGGGTAAAAAGATGTGAGAGCGGTACCGGGGAAGATAAGGGTCATGAGGCTTGACAAGTTTTTAAAAGTATCGCGCATTGTGAAACGCCGTACGGTTGCCAATGAAATGGCTGCGGCGGGTCGTGTTGAGGTAAACGGCAAGCGTGCCAAACCGGGTACAGAGGTCAAAGCCAGTGACATTCTTACGATCGGTTATGGGGAAAAACAGATTCGTGTCCGCATTCTCCATGTCAGGGAATACGTGAAAAAAGAAGAAGCGTCGTCTCTTTACGAGGTCCTGACCGGCTAAAACAGCCTGGAATCCCCCTTTTTGTCACATAACTGTCATATCGGCAGGCTCCAAAACCTTGCAAAACCGAACAAACTCACGTACGATGGGTTTACTATCAACAGGATGTCAGGTCGACAGGAGCACTCAATGCGACTGAGTTATGCCGAAAACCGCAGAGTCGAGCGCAGGCGATCGCCCTTGTCTTTTTTAGCGCGTTTCTTTGTCTGTGTAGTTGCCATTATTATCCTGACACTCTGCTTTTCTTCTTACTTAAGCCAGCAAAGTGAGTTTGAGCGCCTGGCGGTTGAGAGGCGCAAGTTGGAAAGCGAGCGTGACCGCTTGTACGAAAAGTACGAATCCCTGAAGAGTCTGGACGAAATCGCCGAAACCAGGGAATACATTGAGCGTATCGCGCGCGATTACCTCGGCATGGCCATGCCAAACGACATTTTAATCATTACCGACTAAGCTGTTCCAACTTTATACTATGATGGTCATGGGGGGCTCTTGGAGCCGCCGCTTGGAGGCATAGTCACATGAGGCTTTATCTGGGATGCCACTTGCCAGCAGGTTCCGGTTATCTTGCCATGGCGAAGACAGCCCTTTCAATCAAGGCCAACACCTTTCAATACTTTACAAGAAGCCCGAGGGGTGGAACAGCGCGCGCCCTGGATAGGGACGATATCGCTGCCTATAACCTTTTTTCGGCTGAAAATGGAATCGGAACCATCGTCGCTCACGCGCCCTACACCGTGAATCTGTGCTCCGACAAGACGCAAATCCGTGAGTTTGCCCGTGCGGTCATGCGGGAAGATCTGGAACGTCTTCAATACGTCGACAATGTCGTCTACAATTTCCACCCCGGCAGCCATGTCGGCCAGGGGCAGGATCAGGGAATCACCATGATTACCGATGCCCTGAACCAGGTCTTGACCGAAGAGATCAAAACACCGGTTCTTCTGGAAACCATGGCAGGCAAAGGCAGCGAAATCGGGCGGTCATTCGGGGAGCTGGCGCAGATCATTGACGGGATTGTCCTCAAGAACAAAATCGGCGTTTGCATGGACAGTTGCCATGTCCACGACGCGGGCTATGATGTGGTCAACAAACTGGACGATGTCCTCGACGCGTTCGATCGCCTGGTCGGTCTAAACCGCCTCCAGGCATTTCACCTGAATGACAGCAAAAATGAGAGCGGAAGCGGCAAGGACAGACACGCGAAAATCGGGGAGGGCACAATCGGTCTGGAGGCCATGGTGGGTATGATCCGCCACCCAAAACTGAGGCATCTGCCCTTCAATCTCGAAACACCCAATGAACTTGACGGCTACGCGGGGGAGATTGCCCTCTTGCGGAGTTTGGCGGGGGAGTGAAAGGACTCCTTTGGATTCACGGCTGTTCGAAGCCGATCAGTTTCTTGAGTTCATCCACACCTTCCGATGCACGGGCGGCTGCTTGCCGGGGGATGAAGTAATCGTAGATCTCAGCACCTGCCCCCAGCTCGATGGCCAGGGCGGCACCCCTGCGGCCCCGCTTCAAGTAAGGAATTTTCAACTCTTCCAGGTAGGACTCGACGTGGGCGCTCCAAACCATGGGGGCAGAGATGAAATAAACCGGCTGATCGGGGTATACGCGGTCCTCATCGTTTTCGGTGCTTTTTGCCCTGCGCTTTAGAAAATTGAAGTGCAACACAAACCTTTATCTCATTACGGTCCAGGACTCTCTCTTCTAAAATGCTACCATCAGGTACTCACTTTGGGCAACAGAAACAGGAGACGTGTTGATGTTCAATGTCAATCACCCGGTACTGTACGCTTTGGCATCACTTGTCATTTTGTATGTACTGGGCCAGTCAATCTTTTTCACCATAAAAGCGTACAAACGCGCCCGTGAGATGGGGTTGGAGAAAGCGCTGCTTCGTGCCATCATGCGCGGTTCAGCAGTCTTTACGGTAGCCCCGGCTGTCGCCATCCTGATCGGGGTGATCGCTTTGTCCCAGTATCTGGGCCTTCCCTTGCCCTGGCTACGCTTGAGCGTTCTGGGCGCCATTAACTATCCGCTCTTGATGAGCCTTTACTTCAACGCCTGGCCCTATCTTGGCGCACTGGGCAAGGGACTGATCGGAGTCGTTCCCATATTTTACACCGTCGGTATCATCGAAGCTCTCACCTATGGACCCATGCTGGGAGCGGGTGGTTCTTACCTGGGCTTCGTGACGGGTAACATAACCAACTTGAAGGCGCCTTGCGCCATCAATGCCATGAAGGTGGCAAAAGCAGACCCCGGCACACCGGAGGGCGAAGTGGCCTCGACACTGGCTATCGGGATCTCATCGATCGTGACAACGGTTATCCTCTTTATCGGGATGGTCTTGTTGAGCAGCCTTGCGCCCATACTCGAATCACCCGTGCTCAAGCCTGCCTTCGACAATATTCTGCCTGCCCTGTTTGGCGGGCTTGCGGTTGTCTTTATCTCAAGAAACCGGAAGATCGTCCTTGGTCCCATGCTCTTCATGTTGGCTCTTTTTATCGTGCAACCTGGACTGGCCGACGAAGTGAGCATGCTTGTACCCGTAGGTGCAGTGATTGCCATTGTGATTTCACGCCTGCTCTATAAAAAAGGGAGACTGTAAGCCCCCTTTTGAACCATGAATTGGAGGTAACGGACCGCACCGCGGTCCGTTACCTTTGTCCGTTTAGTTCTGATTGACGGGAACGCGAAGGATCCCGCCGATGAACAAGTGATGAAATCCACCACCATACCATGTTTCCACGATCTAGTGACTCCGAAGGATATCTTTTCCATCGATCTGCAGATTGGCCGGTTCATGAGGTTCGCTGCCAGGTTTTCGGCGAGAAGAACAGGAGAAAGGGGAGAAATTCCAGACGTCCGGCAAGCATGAGGAAACTCAAGACCATTTTTGTGAAATCACTGAAACCTGAAAAATTGGAGGCAGGCCCGATGGCGGAAAAGCCGGGACCGACGTTGTTGACCGCGGTGGCGGCGGCGGAAAAAGAAGTCATCAGGTCGGGGCTGTCCAGGGACAGGAGGACCGTGCCAAGCCCAAGGAAGATAAGGTAAATGGAAAGATAGCGCAACACAGGTTGCTTGTCACTTTCCGGCAGGATCTGGCCGTCGACGCGCACCGGGACGACCTGTCGCTGATCGCGCGCCTGGAATATTTGCTGACGTGCGGATTTCAAGTAGACGACGAAACGGGATACCTTCAAGCCTCCCCCAGTCGAGCCCGCAGAGGCGCCGATCAGCATAACGAATAAAAGGAGGACCTGGCTGACGAGCGGCCAGAGCGTGAAATCCAGGGTGGCGTAGCCAGTTGTGCTCATGATTGAGCTCACTGCGAAAAAGGAGTGTTCGAAGGCTTGCGCAGTATTGGGGCTTTGCCGGAGGATACCCAGGGTCACGAGCATCGAGATGGTCAGATAAATCCCCAGGTACCAGTGTAATTCCTCGCTTCGAAGAGCCTGCCGGATGCCTTTTCGCAAGCCGATGAAATAGACTTGGAAGTTGACGCCGAACAAAACCATGGCCACCGTCAGCACCCAGTTGATATAGGAGCTGTTATAGAAACCGATGCTGGCGTTTTTGTTTGAAAAACCGCCTGTTCCCGCGGCGCCAAAAGCATGGATGATGGAGTCGAATACAGGCATGCCGCCGAAGCAAAGAAAGGCAAAGGTGATGAGGGTCATGACAAAATAGATGGCGTAGAGGATCACGGCCGTTTTTCGGATTCTTGATACGAGTTTTCCGAAATAGGGGCCGGGCATTTCTGCCTTCATGATGTTGACCGAGTCAGCGGGCGAGTCGGCATTGATGACAAAGGTGAAGACCAGCACGCCCATGCCGCCAATAAAATGTGTGAAACTTCGCCAGAAAAGACAGTAATGTGACAGGGACTCCACATCTTGCAGGATGGTCGAGCCAGTAGTTGTAAAGCCCGAGACTGTTTCGAAAAAGGCGTTGACAAAATCGGGGATCTCACCAGCCAGCATGAAAGCAAGCGCACCAGCCAAAGAGATGGAAAGCCAGGTCAGGAAGGTGATTACCATGCCTTCGCTTGCGCGAAGCCGGATTTTTTTCGGCTTTTTGAAGGTCATCAGCGTACCAAGGGCAAAGAGTCCGGCTGCGACGATGCCGAAGCTCAGAAGGGCGGGCATGATCTCGCCAAAAAACAAAGCGACCACCAAGGGTACCAAAAGGAGAAGAGAGCAGATCTGGTAAATCCGTCCCTGTGTATAGCAAAGGGAATGTAAGTTCAATCTCTGCCTCCCAAAATATCGTCGAGGTCGTAAATACGCTTTCCGGTCGCCACCACAATCACGCGGTCGCCTGCCAGCACCTGATCCTGGCCGCCGGGGAAAATAATCTCCTGACCGCGAACGATGCAGGCGAGACGAAGCTGCGAGCGAAGGTCAAGTTCGAGCAAGGTCTTGCCAATGACCTTACTTTGAGGATGCGCCACGAATTCAAGCGCCTCGACACGGCCTTCCTCGAATCGGTAGAGCGCTTCAACGGAGGAACCCTGTGAGTTATCCAGGGCGCGGATGGCCCGTACGATTTCATCGGAAACGATGTGATGGGGTGTGAGGATGTTTTGCAAATCCGATTCGGACAAAATATCGAGCAGCCGGGTGCGGTTGATTTTCGTAATGGTTTTCTGTACACCCTTGTGGGAGGCGACCCAGGAAGCCAGCACATTTTCCTCATCAATGCCTGTCAGGGAGATGAAGGCGTCGTAGTGCTGGATATTGGATTCTTCCAGGACGCGCTGGTCGGTGCCATCGGCGCGTATGACATCCACCCAGGGATAGCGTTGGTAAACAAGTTCAGCAATACTCCGATCGCGTTCGATCAGCTTGACAGAGTACCTCTGTTTGTTCATCAGGCCCAGGAGCCAGTAGGCGATGGCGCCGCCACCCGTGATCATGACGTTTTTGATCTTGGGCGCCACGGTGTTGGTATGTTCATAGAAGTTTTGCAGCGCATCGACTTTTCCGGTTACGTGAATGGTATCACCGTCAAAGATTGCACTGCTGCTGTCGGGGATAAAAACCTCCCCGTCACGGCGGATCACACTGACCATCAGGTCTTCACCGCACTGGCGCTTGAAATCCAAGAGTTTCATACCTGCCAGAATGCTTTCTTCAGGTACACGAACGGCAACGATATGCACCCTGCCCCTGAAAAAGCTTTCTACGCTGATGGCAGATGGATAGCGAAGCATCCGCATGATCTCTTTGGCGGATTCCAGGTTGGGGTTGATCAAGGCCCCAATCCCGAGATTCTGTCTGAAGACGGGGGATGGTGGACTGTAATCCGGATTGACGACGCGGGCGATGGTCTTTTCGGCACCTATGCTTTGAGCCACGATGGACGCGATAAGATTGATTTCGTCGGAGCCCGTCATGGCCAGGAAGGCATGGCATTTGTCGACGCCGGCCTCAATCTGCGTCGCATAACTTGCGGCATTGCCAACCACACCTGAAAGATCGAACTCTTCCATGATGTCTTCGAACCATTCCTCGTTTTTTTCGAAGATGGTGATATCGTGCCCTTCAGCCACCAGTTCGCCCGCAAGGGTGCGGCCATATTTACCGGCTCCGGCGATGACGATTTGCATGATCGGCCTCCATCGTGTAACTGCAACAGGGTGCGCTGTTACACTTCCGTATTATGTGGTATTCTATCGCAGTTTTCCCTGATTTGTTTCTTGAAGAAAAAGAGGCTGTCTTGCGACAGCCCCGCTTAAGGTAATGGCGCCTTTTATTAATGTGGACTGAAGAAGCGCACTGCCTTTCTCTGGACGACGAATTTTTGCGTTTCATGCCATTTGCCCCGCGTCAGGTTGCTCGCGTAGAAATAAAAAATAGGATGCTGGACGCCGCTGCCACCTTCGTCGAAGACGAAAGCGACGGCTTGTTTGACCGTATTGGATACATTGCGCTTGATGGGCGCCGTATAGCCGTATTGTCTCTTAATGACAGCTGCGCTATTGGTCCCTGACCTGATCATGGAGTCGCGGATGCACTGGGCGACCAGAACGGCCCCCAGGTAATCGTTTCCCCACTCGCCCATGACAAGGCCCTCCAGCGCCTGCCGGTCCGAAACCTGAAGCGGGCGGCCATGGTAATTGGGGTCGGGATCATCAATTTGAATCAGGAACTGGTTGCTGACAGTGTGAATATCTTGTGTTTCCCCCTCTGCGGCGGGTTTTTCCTGGGTGTCGGGCTCCACTTTTTCTTGCGCTGTCTTCTTTTCGGCTTCTTTTCGGGCGGCTTCCTTTTTTTCAGCTTCCTTTCTTGCCTTTTCTTCTTCCATTTGAAGGGCTTGTTCCATCAGCTCACCTTCAATGCGTTCGCGCTTGGGGATCTTATAAGAATCCCCGTCACTTTCCGTGGAATCTTGGATCTCAAGGATCAGTCCGGGCGTTTTTGACAGCCGTCGGCTGACAACTCCTTCTTCGATTAGCAACAAATTCTCTGCGTCTTCCGGTCGTATGTGCGGCTCTTCCGGGGCTGTATCTTCCGACAAAATCCCGACTTGCACCCCGGATCCCTGCTCCAAGGTAGCAGGAACGGTCAGGGCAATTGCCAGGATCATAAAACCGGCCACAGCTTTCGTATTTTTCTTTATCATATATTTCATAAATAATTCTCGAATCTTCCTTTTGTTCTTTCCCGGGAACACGCGCAAAAAGATGCAGATGAAAACGACAATGGATTTGCGCGAATCGGGAAATTATTTTGACTGCTTATTACAATAGACCACGGCAACTGCTTAGCAAAGCGTGAAAAAGCTGGTACCGGGGTGCTCGAAGAGGCAGATCATTGTCATATTAGCCGAATAGATACTGTGCATTAAGCAAAATAATAGAGAATATTTCGAGTATAATAAGGCAATATATATAAAATATGTGAAAATTGGTTCAGGATTTAAAGGACTCTAGTTGCTTCAAGTTGCCTCGCAGCAGTTGTTTTGAGTGTTAGAACCCTGCAGTGAATCCGCCATTTCGTCTAAACGGCAACTTGTTGACCTCCAAACGATGCATGCGAAGAGCGGCGGAAGAGGATAAAATGTAGCTGTTTAAGCAGTGACAGGTGCGCTTGGGAGGAGAAAAATGGATAAAATGGCATTTTTGGAAATGATTAAAGCCTATTCCGAGGCAAGGGGGCCCTCAGGTTTCGAGCATGAGGTGGCGGAACTGGCGATCCGCTATACGGGTGATTTTGGAGAGGTGGAGCAGGACGCCATGCAAAACGTCTACATTCGCCGCCATGGAAATACTGGTGACCGCATTTGCGTACAGCTTGACGCCCACCTTGATGAGGTTGGTCTGATTGTTCAGTCGATCCGCGCCGGCGGCATGCTCGGTGTTCTTCCCCTTGGCAGCTGGGTACCGGGGAATATACCAGCTCACCTCTTTCGCGTGCGGACAGGGCAAGGCGGGTGGATTCCCGCTTTATCAGCCAGCAAACCACCTCATTACCTGACGGAAGCTGAACAGAAGCAGGGCGTTACCATGGAACAGATGGAACTTGACATCGGCGCGGGGTCAAAGAAGGAAGTTGAAGGGCAGTTTGGTATTGAAATGGCCGCTCCAGTCGTTCCCGATGTTTCTTTTATGTTTGACGAGGCGCATGACCTGCTCCTTGGCAAGGCCTTCGATTGCCGGCTCGGCTGTGCTGCCATGTCCGAAACCATGAAAGAGCTCGAAGGGGAGACGCTTGATGTCGATGTTACCGCCGCCTTCTCCGTACAGGAGGAGATCGGAGGCAGAGGAGCCATGGTGACGGCCAGGCAGATTGGCGCCGATCTGGCCATCGTCTTTGAGGGGACACCTGCCGATGACAACTTCTCCCTTCCCGGTCAGAGCCAGACTGCGCTTGGCCGGGGTCCCATGCTTCGCCACATGGACCGGTCCATGATCACCCATCCCGGTTTTCAGCGGTATGCGCTGGCCCTGGCCGAAGAACTGAATATCCCCGTCCAGCAGGCTGTCAGGAGTGGCGGGGGAACAAACGGAGGGCTGATTCACACGGAAGGTGGTGGGATTCCGACCATCGTGATTGGTATCCCGGTCCGTTACATCCATACACACTATGGCTGGGCCAAGTTCGGAGACGTGGAAAAAGCGGTTGCGCTCGCCACCGCTCTGATCCGATCCTTCGACGGGACCATTCCTGACCGGCTGGTTTACTGACGGCTGACAGGGCTCAGGAGCTGCCGACCGCTTCCCGGATCATCTCTTCGGCCAGAATGGGGTTGGCCCTGCCGCCCGTCTCTTTCATGACACCGCCAATCAGCGAGCGCATGGCGCTCTCCTTGCCATTCAGGAAGTCGTTGACAGCGCGCTGATTTACCGCGACCGACCGGGCAACTGCCTCCTGCAGTTTTTCCCTGTCATTAATCTGAGCCAGGTTATGCCGGGCGATGTAGGCTACCGGGTCGAAATTCTCTTCCATCAAGGCCTTCAACACTTTCCGGCCCGTATTGCTGTTGATTTCACCTGCCGCCAGTAAATCCGACAATTTCCCGAGGCTTTCGGGATCAAGAAGATCTTCATTGGTATCTTCTGTATACAAGGGCGCGACGTCGGCAAGGATCAGGTTGACCAGGGTCTTTGGGTTTGAAGTGGCGACAACGGCCTTTTCAAAAAAGTCAGACAATTCCTTGTCATCCGTCAGCCGTTCGGCTTCATAGTCAGTCAAGGCATAGTCTTCAATGTACTGCGCCTTACGCTCATCGGCAAGTCTGGGGATGGAAGCACGGATTCTTTCGATTTCCGCTGCTCCGACTTCCACGGGAACCAGATCAGGATCAGGAAAGTAGCGGTAATCGGCTGCTTCTTCCTTTTTGCGCATGCTGCAGGTTTGACCTGTCTTCTCGTCAAAACGGCGCGTTTCCTGGACGACGGTACCGCCTTCTTCAATCACAGCAACCTGGCGCTCGAACTCACTTTCAATGGCCCGTGCCACAAAGTTAAAAGAATTCAGGTTCTTCAGCTCGACCCGGGTTCCCAGTATTTCACTGCCTTTTTCCCGGACAGACAGGTTGACATCGCAGCGAAGCGAGCCTTCATTCATCTTGCCATCGGAGATACCCGTGTAACGTGCCATGGCGCGAAGCTTGCGAAGATAAGCGACCGCTTCCCCGCCGTTTCTGAGATCGGGCTCCGAAACAACCTCAATCAGAGGAACACCGCAGCGGTTGCAGTCGACCAGGCTCCCGTCATCAGGAAGGTGGATCAACTTACCGGCATCCTCCTCAACATGGATGCGCGCAATACGGATGCGTTTAATCCCACTACCCGATACGATGTCCAGGTAGCCTTCCGTGCAAAGGGGGAAATCGTTTTGGGTGACTTGGTAGGCCTTGGGCAGATCGGGGTAAAAATAGTTCTTTCGATCGAAACGCGACCAGCCTTCAATAGAGCAATGTGTCGCGATTCCAGCCCGGATCGCAAACTCCACAACCTCCTGGTTCAGAGCAGGCAAGGAGCCCGGCATGGCGAGGCAGACAGGGCAGACCTGGGTGTTGGGTGGCGCATCAAATGCCGTCGCGCATTCGCAGAAGAGCTTGTGCGCTGTTTTCAGCTCAATGTGGACTTCAAGACCGATGACACTCTCGTAATCTGAAATACTCATGGCATCACCTCCGGCGCGGCCGGAATCAGGCCGTGCGCATCCTCGTAAAGGGCCGCCAACCGGTAGAGCAGCCCTTCTGTGAAATGCTTGCCCATCAGTTGCATGCCGACAGGCAGCCCCTCCCTCGTCAAACCGGCGGGGATAGAGAGAGCCGGCATGCCCGTGAGT
>JAAZGN010000096.1 GCA_012511185.1 Clostridiaceae bacterium | reverse complement strand
TCCATCACCTTTCTCGATGCCAGATTCTCCTGGTCACAGATACCGTAGATGACCGGTATATCCACCTGATCCATAATGAAAGGGAGGAAGGCTTTGACCGCTTCTGTCGCGTAGCCCTGGCATCCGTATGCCTGGCCGGTATGAAAGCCAATTTCCCAGCCTTCCCGAATTTTGACCAATTGGACGTGGCCGATCTGATGACCCGTTTTCAAAAGGACAGCATAAACGAAAGGGCCGTCCTGGCTTTGGTAGCAGGAGATCAGGTGCCGGATGGCAGACAGGGCCTCTTCCGGCGACTCAAAGACCTCGTCGGGAAGGAAACGCCTGTTGTCGTCATCCAGGGAATTGAGGTGGATGCTGACAGCCATGGATTCGTCCAGGTCTTTGATGATTAATCGTGCGGTTTCCAGGTGCATGGATCCATTCCTTTATTGGATAATCTTAAGAGTGGATTTGACCTTTAAAGTGATCAATTATGATAATATTATGCCATACAGGAGGTGAAAATAATGATTGTAATTCGACCAATTTCTGATTTGCGAAATCGTTTTTCAGAAATCGAAAAAGTCGTAAAAGAAGGGGTCCCCGTTTATTTGACAAAGAACGGTTATGGCAGCATGGTGGTCATGAGCCTTGAACAATATGCCGCACTGACGGACAACATTGAAACCAAACTTGATGAGGCGGATCGGGTGGCAGAATCGAGTTCCGAACGTTATCGCGCAGAAGAGATTTTCCAACGGGCAAATAATCGGATCGCCAAAAATGAAGGCGTATAAGCTAAGATTTCTTCCTCTTTTAGAAGATGATTTAAATCAGATTGTCGACTACATCTGCTTCCATTTGGAAAACCCCAAAGCAGCTTCTGAGCTGGTGGCTGAAGTATTCGAGGCCATTAGCCGAAGGCTTCCTTGTGCTGAGAGTTTTGAGGCTTATCATGAAAGAAAGGTGCGCCGGCTTCGTTATTATCGGATTTACGTTAAGAACTACATCATATTCTACGTGGTAGATGGCCATGTGATGGAAGTTAGGCGGATCCTTTATGGATGTCGAGATTGGACGCAACTGTTATAGGGATTATGGACTTGAAGGATAATGATACTTTCCTCTTTCAGGCTCAAAAGCCCGTTTTTTCTAATAAATTCAAATCCCAAAATCAAGCTTGACAAGTCAGTCTATCGAGAGTAAACTTCAAATAGTCTATAAACAATAGACTTGATTGGAGGCAGGCCATGGCAGAGATCAGGCTGGGTGAAGTGGAATCCCATTTCGCGGATATTATCTGGGACAACGAGCCCTTGCATTCCAGGGATCTGGTCAAGCTCTGCCAGGAGCTTCTGGACTGGAACCGGTCTACGACCTACACGGTCCTGCGCAAGCTCAGTGACCGGGGACTTTTCAAGAATGACGGAGGTATGGTCTCTTCCCTGATTTCCCGCAAAGAATTCGACGCCCTGCAAAGTGAACAGTTCGTCGACAAAACCTTCGATGGTTCCCTGCCGGCCTTCATTGCCGCCTTCACCCGCCGCAAGGCTCTGTCGGCGGAAGAGGCCGAACAGATCCGGCGGATGATTGATCAGGCCGCCAGGGAGGACTAGATCATGGCCAGTCTTTTTCTTAAATTCCTCAATATGAGCATCACGGCGGGCTGGCTGATCCTGGCTGTCACCGGTCTTCGCCTCCTTTTGAAAAAGGCGCCCAAATGGCAGGTCTGCCTGCTCTGGTCGGTGGTGGGCATCCGTTTGGTCTTTCCCTTCTCCCTGAAGAGCGCCTTAAGCCTCATTCCCAGTGCCCAAACGGTCAGCCCTGACATCCTTTATTCGGCGGATCCGGGGATCCAAAGCGGCATCCCGGCCTTCAACAGTTGGGTCAACCCCGTCATCAGTGAAACCTTCATTCAGTCAGCCGGTGCCTCCGTTAATCCCTTACAGGTCTGGACCCAGGTGGCCGCCTACATCTGGCTGGCCGGCATGGTCCTGCTCCTGCTCTATACGGCTTTCAGTTACGGGCGTTTAAAAAGGAAAGTCAGGGCCTCCATAGGTCTTGAAGATCGTGTCTTCATCTGCGATGAGATTGACATGCCCTTCATTCTGGGCTTGTTCAAACCCCGCATTTACCTCCCATCAGGCTTGGGGGAGGATCAGCAAGCCCTGATTATGGCCCATGAACGCGCCCATCTGGAGCGCCGGGATCACTGGTGGAAACCCCTGGGCTTTTTGCTCCTTACACTTTACTGGTTCAACCCCCTCTCTTGGCTGGCCTATATCCTTCTTTGCCGGGATATCGAGATGGCCTGTGATGAAAAGGTTGTCCGGGACCTGGGCAAGGAGGGCCGTCTGGAGTATTCCCAGACCCTGCTGGCATCCAGCATTCCCCATAGGGCCATCATGGCCTGCCCCCTGGCTTTCGGGGAGGTGGCCGTCAAAGAAAGGATCCGCTCCGTCCTTCATTACAAGAAGCCGGCCTTCT
>JAAZGN010000095.1 GCA_012511185.1 Clostridiaceae bacterium | reverse complement strand
TTTCTGCCAATGGAAAGCCCAGACGCACGGCTCTTGCCACAAACGCTGGGGCCCTACTGCCAGTGGATTTCGCGCCCGGCATCGAGGCCGGACTTCTCAGGTGAAGTTCCCTTCCCGGTCGCAGTATACCGGGTAGCAATTTCCACCGTCTTCGCTTAATTCACGCACCCTAAGGCGTGCAAAAAGGCGCAGATGGAAGTATACATGACGGATTGCGAGAATGCAACCGCCTTATCGTCTCATGGCTTGAGAAGATCAAGCGCCTTTTGCAACTGGGTATCCTCCTCCAGGCTGCGTTGGTTGGGTGCCTTCACTTCAACTTCCGCAGACAGCCCAACGACATAGTCCGGCGTGAGACCGATTCCCTCGACTGACTCGCCCTTGGGCAGGAAATACTCAAATCCTGTGATCTGAACCGCGGAATGATCTGCGAGCTGCCACATCATGGTACCGACACCTTTTCCAAAGGACTGCTCGCCCACAATCACCGCATCTCCCAGGTCGCGCATGGCTCCGGCAAACAGCTCACTTGCGCTCGCCGAATACTTATTGAGCAGGATGACGAATTTCATGTCCTCGGGAACGAGTGCTGCCGTCCTGGTCTTCCATTCATCTTCATAGGCGAGGCCATCATCGCGGCCCTTGACCGTAGCCACGGTTAGCGGCGGCAGGAGGACATCCAGCATGTTGATGCATTCGTGGGCGTAACCTCCCCCGTTGTTCCTCAAATCAATAACCAGGTGGGAGGCGCCTTGCTGCATCAAATCCAAAACAGCAATTTCAAAATTCTCAGCCGCATGATCGGAGAACTCCGTCTGATGAATATAAGCGATTTCCTGATCCAGCATGCGGTAGCGGACAGACACATTGGTGATCCCGCGCCTGGTGATGGTGAGGGTCCGCTCCCTGTCTTCAACCGGCCGGTAAATAACCAGGGTGACCTGGGTTCCTTCTTCGCCGCGGACGTGGGCGGCCAGCTGGGCGACATCTTCAAAGCCCGCTACAGGAAAGCCGTCGACCGACACGAAAATATCACCGACGTAGAGCCCCGCACTTTCTGCAGGGCTGTCCGGGATAATATCATTGACCACATAGGATCCGTCACGATCCCGCATCACGATGGCACCGATCCCGACATATTCGCCCTTCATCGAGTCCTCGACCGATTCGTGGTACTCAGGAGTCAGATAAAAAGTATAGGGGCTACCCATCTGATCGATCAGTCCAACGGTCATCTTGGCGATCATTTCGGTATCATTGAACTCCTGGTAATAATTACCCTGAAGCAAGTTGTAGACAGTGGAGAATTTCTCCAATGCCTCCTCAAGCCCTTCTTCATCTGTGAATGTCAGAGTTTGGCCATCCCATTTCACATCCGGTTCGACCGGGCTTGTCTGACCGGAAGTCCCCTGCCCGTCGTTTAACTGCGCACTGCGGATGGCATCGCCGTAGAACAAATAGCCGGCGGCGGCCGTCAAGACGAAGGTCACCGAGGCCGTGACCAGGACGGCAAGGAAGACCGGCCAGAATACTTTGCGCTTCGCTTTTAGCTCTTTCGGCTTTTCTTCTTCCGGTGCCGGAATCATCTGGCTATGCAGGTATTGATCCGCTTGTTTTTTCTGGTGGTCTTCCATTTTATCCTCCGCGGCCATTTGGTTTTGGCTCATTGATTACGACTCAGATCGTCGGCCCCAATGATACTACACCATTAAAAACTGCCGTAAAACACGGCAGTCTGAGTCAATCTTCCAATAATTGTTGCTACGCTCTATCCGGAACGCTTGAAATAATTCATTGGATTGTGAGGCGTACCGTTCATGCGGATTTCAAAGTGAAGGTGAGGGCCAGTCGAATTGCCGGTGTTACCCGAATAGCCGATTACCTGACCGGCGCTGACCGTCTGGCCCATCCTGCAGTTCAGCCCGTTCAGGTGGGCATAGCGCGTTTGGTAGCCGTTGCCGTGGTCGATCATGACTACGGTCCCGTAACCGTCATTCCAGCCCGAGCTTGCGAAGGTCACCACGCCGTTTGCCATGGCAACAATTTTGGTTCCCCGCGGCGCGGTCACGTCGGTCCCGTAGTGGAAGCGGCCGTATTTGGCCCGGTAGCCGAAATGTGAAGAAATATTGTGTTGCCCGGGTATGGGCCAGATAAAGCCGGCTGTACCGACATGGGCGGCGACTGTCTGGGCAGCAGGTGCCGCCGGTTTTGAAGCCGCTTCCTTGGCCGCCTGCTCATCACGGCTCAACTGCGCTTCTTTCTGGCGTGAGATCTCGAGTGAGCTGGACACCTTGTTCAGCTCTTCCCTGGTCATGGACTCCTGCTGCCTGATGGCATTCATGGCCTGGTCAGCTTCCCTGACCAGCTCCGTCATTTCCTCGTACTGAAGTTCGGCATCGCCGGCCAGCTGCTCTGCGAGCACTGCAGCTTCTTCCAGATCAACAAGAGCCTGTTCGTCAGCCTCCGTGACCAGTTTCATGAAACGGAGTGTCGTAAAGAAGCCCTGCAGACTGTCGGACGTAAGCAACATGCTAATCATGGATTGCCGGTTCCATGCGTACATCTGCGCAATGCGTTTCTCGTATTCTTCTATCTTATTCTCGTAATCTTGCTGAGCCTGGATGGATGCCGCCTGATTCATCTCAAGCACCATGAGCGCAGCTTCCTTTTGTTCAAGGGCGGCGTCATACAAAGATCGTTGCTCCTGACTGCGTTTTTCCAAATAGGCGAGGTCGCCCGAGAGTTTATCCTTCTGTCCTGCCAGCTGCTTGCGGTTTGACCGGACCGTTTCGAGCTGCTGTTGGATGTCCTTCAATTTATCCTGGCTATTCCCGGAAGCGGCATAAAGGCCGGAATGCGTCAAGGGGAAAAACGATAATACCGATAAAACGGCCAGCAGGGCCGCCAAAACACGAAAGGTCCGTCGGTTGGAAAGACGATGGTCCTGCATGTGCCCTCCTTGAAATCTCCGTACCATCACAACAGTCCCTGTCATTTTATCACAAGATATTTCAAAAAATCGCCAGAATCTTTTCGTCACGGAACCTTAACATAACGGAAATTTTATACTTTGGCATACTTTCTCACTGAAATGGCACTGACGATCATGGTAAGCGCGATCCCCGTCACCAGATTGATCAGGAGAACGCTCGCTGCCATTTGATTGGCCGGCAACAGCATAAACTGCGACTCATCGAAGACGATGGAGGCAGGATTGAGCCGGGCGACAATGCGGCCGTAGATCAGGATTGCGGTGACACTGGCCACCAGGGCTCCCGTCAATCCAATCACAACTCCCTCAATAATAAAAGGGGTCCGGATGAAAGCTTTTGTCGAGCCAACGTATTTCATGATATGGATCTCGCGGCTTCTCGACAAAGCGGCGATCCTTACGGTATTGGCCATCACCACCGAGGCGGTGACAGCCAGAATGGCGAACATGATCACACCGACGCGCCTGGTCCATCCCTTGACACTGTCGAGCATGGTCATCAATTCCGATTCCATCAGGACTTCCTTCACGCCGGGGTACTCCCGCACTTCACCACTGAAAGTCGATCCGTAGGAAGGCTCGGTCAGCCGGATACTGAAAGTGTAAGGAATATAAAGATGGTAATCAAAGTCCTTCCACAGTTCTTCTTTGCCCATTTCCTGCTTGAATTGCTCAAAGTTATCCTGAGGTGTATTGACCTGGATGTCTTCAACGAATTCGTGGCCTTGCAAAAACTCTGCCAGATTGACGATCTCCTCATTGGTGGCGCTGACCTGCATGGTGATCTCGATCGGTGGCTGTTGGGAGGCCACTTTCGACAAATGGTTGGCGTTCATAGACAAGGCGGAAAAGGTGCTCATCAAAAAGAGCATTAGGGCCAATGTTGTGATTGAGGCGATGGACAGAAGCGGGTGCCTTCTTAATCCCTGGAATCCAGACTTGAAGGCATAACGCCATTCATTCTTTTTCACGCGTCATCACTCCTCTTTTTTCCCTCACCCTTGTCTTCACCTTTCAGTTTGATGACAGGAATCCTTCCGGTACGCGACAGACGTTCATTGTCGGCATCGATTACCGGCGTCTGAGGTAACGCCAGGGGTGGTGTAGCGGGCGAGTCCGGATCTTTTTGGCTTTCAATGAATTGTTCCCGCAACTCCCGGCTGCGTTGGCGGGCCGGCGGTCTGTTTCTCCTCATAGAGGCACTCTTGTCCATGCGGTCATAAAAATCGTCACCACGAACCGATTCCCTCATTTTTCTCACGCGCTCCCTGGTAACCCGGGCATCCGGCGCGGATCCGTTCTCTTCGCGAAGCCTGCGAAGTGCTTCCCCGCCCTCCTCGATTTCGCGACGGATTTCTTCTGCCGCCAATTCCTGCTGCTTGGCGCAGTACTCCGCGTATCCCAGACCGTTCTTACGCTCACTTTCCAGCACATAGTGCCCGCGTGAATCATCACGGGCCAGCACACCGTCACATACCTCGATCACACGGCGGTTCATGCGGTCAACAATTTCGCGGTCATGCGTGCAGGTAATGATTGTTGTACCGTTTTCCCTATTGATTCTGTCCAGTAAAGCCATGACCGTCTCACCGTTCACCGGGTCGAGGTCTCCGGTCGGCTCGTCGGCGATGATCAGACGTGGCTTGTTGATTAAGGCTCGGGCAATGCATACGCGTTGCTGCTCACCTCCCGACAGCTCGGTCGGGTAGTTGTCAATCTTGCGGCGCAATCCAACAACCGATAAGACGAGCGGGACGCGCTGACGTATTTTACGCGGCGACTCCCCGATGATCTCCATGGCCAGCGATACATTTTCACCTACCGTCAAGGTATCAATCAGCCGGAAATCCTGGAAAATCAAACCGATCCCGCGACGCAGGTAGGGAACCCGACGTTCACTAAGCTTACCAATGTCGTAGCCGTCCACCATAATCCGCCCGGATGAAGGATCCTCCTCCCGGGTCAGAAGACGGAAGACGGTCGATTTCCCCGCACCACTTTCACCGATCAGGAATACAAACTCTCCCTCGTTGATTGAGAAAGAAAGGTCATGAAGTGCCAGCGTCCCGTTCGGGTATGTTTTGCTGACATTTTCAAATTCTATGTAGGCCATCTTCTCTCCATCAGGGCGTTTATCTGCTTGTCTTTTGCTCTTCTACATAAGCCAGATAATCGCGCACCATATCGGCCAGTTTGAACAGAACCGCATCTTCAAAGTTCCGCAGATCAAGACCCGTGATCTTGGCCACCTTGTCGAGACGGTAGACCAGCGTATTACGGTGAACGAAGAGCTGCCTTGATGTTTCACTTCCGTTGAGATTGTTTTCAAAAAACTTGTTGATGGTTTCCATGGTCACAGGATCGAGCGCCTCATAGGTACCCGGCTCAAAGACTTCTCTTAAGAAAAGCTCACAAAGTGTGATGGGCAGCTGATAGATGAGCCTGCCAAGCCCCAGTTTCTCGTAGTGCATGATGGGCGATTCCGCGTCCTGGAAGATCTGGCCGACGATCAGGGCGATCGATGCCTGTTGATAGGCCTTAGCCGTATCCGTCAGCGTGGGAGCCGGCATACCGACTCCAACCGCGACGTCAGCCATGGCTCTTTCGTGCAGTCTGTCGGTCAAAGTGTGTAAAAATCCGTCGAGACCTTCAAGATTTTCTTCGGTCGCCTCTGTCATGAGGACAATATTTTGCTCGTCGATGGGCAGGATAAAATCTTCGCTGCGATCTCTTGTCAACTCCGTCAACTCCTCAAAGCAAGCTTTGAACTCCTCCGGTTTGAAATGAACGAGCAGGACAATCCAGCGCGCATTGTAACGGATCCGGTATTCGCGTGCCTTGAGCGGGATATCTCCGGGCAATTCATTTTCGAAGAGAACATTCTTCAAAAAAACTTGCTTGAGCTCATGCTCGCGTACAGCATGATCATCGCGTTTGCACTGTTCAGCGCTGATCCAGCGTGAGAGGAGTTCGGCATACCCTTTGGCGATATTGTCGGTACCATCCGAAAAACTGATCAAATAGGTTTCGTCAGGCCGCTTTATAACGCGGTAGGTCCGATCCCCTGCGGTGACCTGTTTGTCACCCGAGGCAAGAACTGCGCGGACACCGGCATCCTGTCCACCGACAAGCTGTTCATCGGAAGCGGCCAACACTTCCCCCTGTCCATCGGCGAACCCGACCAGACGTCCCAGGTTCGGGGCCATATCATTTAAGGCCCGTTGGATATCTTTCATGATCCATCCCTCGCTTTCAAGTAAAAAGCGCTTACAACTGCGCACCAGAACCCAGCCGGATCCGCTTGGTATTTTGCGGACCCGACCGGGCCATTATATACTTTTTCCCAGTATGACATTCCCGCTAGTTCAATCGCAAATCCGATTAGAACAAGCCAGAAATACGTCCATTTTCATCGACATCGATCTTCTCGGCGGAGGGTAGCTTGGGCAGTCCGGGCATGGTCATCACTTCGCCCGTCAGCGCCACAATGAAACCAGCGCCGGCTGAAGCCTTTAGGTTTCGAACGGTCACCCGGAAGTTTTTTGGTACCCCGATCAGGGCGGGGTTGTCCGAGAAGGAATATTGCGTTTTAGCGATACAGACAGGCAGCTTGCCGAAGCCGTTTTCTTCCAGCTGCTTCAACTGTTTCACAGCAGGACCGACGAAATCGACACCGTCAGCACGATAGATGCGCCTGGAGACTGCCTCAATCTTTTCCTTGATCGTCGAACTCTCCTCGTAGACAAAGCCGAGCGGTTCCTTTACTGGCAGGTCACACAGCCGGATGACTTCCTCGGCCAGCTCGATGCCACCCTTGCCGCCTTTGGCCCACACTTCGGACAAGGCAACGTTGACGCCGTGCTTCTCACACTCCTTCCGGACAAGCTCGAGCTCTGCCCTCGTGTCATCAGGGAAAGCATTAATGGCGACGACAACAGGACGAAGGAAAACATCTGCGACATTTCGAACGTGCTGGGTCAGGTTTTCCATCCCCTCCCGCAAGGCTTCGAGATTTTCTTCCTTCAGGTCACGCTTGGCGACACCGCCGTGCATTTTGAGCGCTCTGACTGTTGCAACCAGAACGATGGCGGCCGGGTCCAGGCCGGCCATTCTGCACTTGATATCGATGAATTTTTCGGCGCCCAGATCAGCGCCGAAGCCTGCTTCCGTGATCAGGTAATCGGCATGGGTCAAGCCCATGGTCGTTGCCAGCACGCTGTTGCACCCGTGCGCGATATTGGCAAAGGGTCCACCGTGTACGTAAGCTGGAGTTCCCTCGAGCGTTTGAACCAGGTTAGGTGCCAGGGCATCTCTCAAGAGGGCGGCCATGGCGCCGTGTGCTTTGAGATCTTTTGCCGTTACAGGCTTTCCATCATAGGAGTAGCCGATGACGATCCTGCCGAGACGTTCTTTCAAGTTGGTCAGTGAAGTCGAAAGACAGAACACAGCCATGATTTCCGAAGCGACCGTGATTTCAAAACCGTCCTCCCGCGGAACCCCGTTCAGCCGACCGCCAAGGCCGTCGATCACGAAACGCAATTGCCGGTCGTTCATGTCGACAGCGCGCTTCCATGTAATCTGCTTAGGGTCGATTCCAAGCTCGTTGCCCTGCTGAATGTGGTTGTCAACCATGGCGGCCAGCAAATTGTTGGCGGCCCCGATTGCATGCATGTCTCCCGTAAAGTGGAGATTGATGTCTTCCATGGGAACAACCTGGGCATAGCCACCGCCGGCAGCTCCTCCCTTGATCCCAAAGACGGGCCCCATGGATGGTTCGCGCAGGGCCAGGGTGCATTTCTTGCCCAACAGGGTCAGCGCGTCGCCCAGACCGATGGTCGTTGTCGTCTTGCCCTCACCTGCAGGCGTCGGCGTAATAGCTGTCACCAGGACCAGCTTACCCTTTTTATCTGCGTGATCCTTGAGCGCGTCGAGTGATACCTTTGCTTTGTATTTCCCGTAATGCTCAAGGTATTGTTCTGGAATGCCGGCTCGTTTGGCGATCTCGTCGATGGGCAGGATTTTTGCCTCTTGTGCGATTTCGATGTCTGACTTATAACCCATGTTTTCCTCTCCTTAATCGGTCCTTATGGAATTATTCCTATATCCTCTGCTGGCGAATGCGCCATTTTATCCTGTTCCTTATAAATCGATATCACAGTCTTCGTACAGACCACAAGCCAGCCTGTGGAGATCCATGAGCCAGATATTGCGCCCGCTGACGCGGATCAAGCCATCTTTTTCCATGCTGATGAGCTCTCTGGAAAATGAAGGTCGCGGCATGGCGAGCAACCGGGCCACTACCTCTTTTGAGACGGGCAGGACAACCGCTGAGGTCGTCGGGACCTCGATGGCTTCGCGCAAGGTTTTGCCCGCAAATTCAAGTTGCTCCTCAAGCAAGGATAAAAGGTAACCGGCAATCTTCAGCCTGAGCGTTTTCTGCGACAACAAATGGATCCTTTGATCCTGCTCACGGCCACGATCGGATAAAAAAGCCATATAATTCAGCAATAACTGTGAACTCCTGGCGATCAATCCCAGCAGGTCTTCGCGCGAGATGTGTATGGTCTTGACCATGGTCAAGGCCTCCAGAGAGTAAGGGTAGTGCTTGTAAGATGAAAAAATAAGATCCGCGCCGAAGACAGTTCCCGGTCCCAGCAGATTAAGTGTCGTGTATTCGCCTGTTGGAGTGAATTTCTGCCGTGCCGCCTGTCCTTCGATGATCACGCCGATCCCTTGGCAGGTCGCTCCTTCCATGATGACGAGCTGGCCCTTTGCGTGGAGGTGGACGTGCGTGTCCCGGCAGTACTCAAGATACAGTTCATGGTCCAAACCGGCAAACAATGGCGTCGATGCCATGACTTCACATGTCTTTTTCATAGGTCCTCCATCATTCGCTTTGGGTATTTTCACTCCAGCATAGAATAACAAATATGAGGTCTCTTGTCCTGCAAGGATCCTTTTTTTGTGCACAAGTATGATAGCACGCATACAAAAACCCCAAAGTTTCCCCTTTCCCGTGCTAAGATAGAAGTAGAACAACTAAAGGGAGAACCAGTCATGGATCGCACAATTCGCGTCACAGGAACGGGCCAGCTTGCTGTTCAGCCTGACACCACTCAACTCCTGCTCACCCTCACAGGCCTCCATGAAGAATACAGCGACGCCGTCAGACATTCGGCCGATGCGGCAGGGCGCCTGAAAGAGGCGCTTGCCAAAGCAGGCTTTGAGCAAGAGGATCTCAAAACAGTGAATTTTTCCGTCAACAGCAAATACGAGAGTGTTCAAGACTCTGAGGGTCTGTATAAACAGCGGTTCGCGGGTTTCGAATACGATCACCGGCTGAAGCTGGAAATCCCCCGCGACAATGAACGCCTCGGAAAGGCGCTGACAGCATTCCTCCAAAGCGATGTCGCGGTTGAATTCCAGATTGTTTATTCCGTCAAGGATCCCCGTGCTGCGAAAAATGAATTGCTCAAGAATGCTGTCGAAGACGCAAAGACCAAGGCAGGGCAGCTGGCAGATGCAGCTGGTGTCCGGCTTGGCAAGATCCTCCATATCGCCTGCCCGTGCGAAGAGGTTGCCTTGCGACAAGAGGTCATGAGGAGCACGCGCTTTGTGGGTGAGACAGTCTATACGGCCATCAGCCCCGATCTTGAGCCGGATGACATCCGCCTCAAGGAATCTGTGAGGGTGACTTGGGAGATTCAGTAAAAAATCGGAAAGGGGAGAGGGGACGTCATTATGGACCAGAAGGAACTCAAACACTTGATTGACGTGGCAGCGGGGCGGCAGATAGCTGACCTAGTAATTAAAAACTGCCAGATCGTGGACGTTGGACTTGGTGAGATAAGGAAGGGCGATATCGCAATTGTCGATGGGATGATTGCTGGGACAGGTGACTATGAGGGCAAAGAAACGGTCGACGCTGAAGGCCTCTATGCCATGCCCGGCATGATAGACGCTCATATCCACATCGAGTGTGCCTTCGTCCCACCTGAAGAGATCAGCCGGCTCCTTGTTCCTTACGGGTCTACGACCATCATAGCGGACCCGCACGAAATCGCCAATGTCGCAGGGCTCAAGGGCATCCACTACATGCTCGACGCCGCCGCCGAGGCGGCACTCCGCATTGAGTACGTTGTTCCTTCCTGTGTTCCCGCTACGCCCTTTGAAAACGCGGGTGCCATACTGGAAGCGGGAGACTTGGAAGAACCGCTGGCTGATGACCGCATTCTGGGCTTGGGTGAGTTTATGAATTTTCCCGGCATCATTTACACAGACCCCGGTGTCCTCGACAAGCTGGTTGCTGCCAAGAAGGCCAGCAAACTGATCGATGGACACAGCCCGGAAATCACGGGCAAGGACTTGTGCGCCTACGCTTCAGCCGGCATCCTGGCCGACCACGAGTGCTCCACCCGGGAAGAGATGTATGAGCGCCTCCAAAACGGCATGTATATCCTGATGCGCCAGGGATCGGCCTGCCACAATCTGGAAGATCTCCTGCCCGTGGTGACAGCAAGAAATGCCAGGCGTTGCCTCCTTTGCTCCGACGACCGGCAACCCAAGACCATTCTGGAGGAGGGTCATCTCGATGATCACTTGCGCAAATGCGTAAAATTCGGTATTCACCCGGTAACCGCCGTCCAGATGGCGACACTGAACGCGGCCGAAGCCTTCGGCTTGAAAGACCGCGGTGCCCTTTTCCCCGGGCGCCGTGCCGATGTGACCCTGGTCAACAACCTGGAGGAATTCAAGGCCAAATACGTTTTTATTGATGGCAAAAAGGTCGCGGAGAATGGCCGCTATCTCCCCGAAGTGAAACGTGCTGATATCTCGCCAGTCAGAAGCAGCGTCCATGTCAAGGATTTTTCCATTAGCAAACTGAAACTGAAGTTGAGAAAGAACAAGGTCCATGTCATCGACATCCTGCCCGGCGGTGTCGTGACGGGCAAAGGCGTCGCCCAAGTTCAAACCGACGCGTCGGGTGATTTCATCTACAATCCCGATCAGGACATCGTCAAGCTCGCCGTCATCGAGCGCCATAAGAATACCGGCAATGTCGCAGTGGGTCTGCTGAGGGGCTACGGAATCAAGCAAGGGGCCGTGGCGCTTACCATTGCACACGACTCCCACAACATCATCACGGCAGGAACAAACGACGAAGACATGGCTTTTGCTGTCGAGGAGCTGATCAGGCAGGAGGGCGGGGTCATCCTGGTGAAGGACAAAAAAGTGCTCGCCCGGCTCCCCCTTCCCGTCGGCGGCATCATGAGTGACCAGCCAGGCGAGTGGGTCAACGACAAGTTGTCGGAGCTGCATGAAACCGCCATAAGGGAACTGAAGGTGAGCGAGGAGATCGAACCCATCATGACGCTCTGCTTCATGGCCTTGCCCGTCATCCCCGAACTGAAACTGACCGATATGGGTCTTTTCGATGTCACAAAATTTGACTTTATTTCGCTGGAGGCAGACGATTAGTCAAATCAAAAATTGAAATTCAAGCAACCGCCTCCACCATCGGGGGGCGGTTGTGCTTTTTTCAGGAAAGGAGACACCCGTGCCAGCATCGGCCAAGAGAAAAGATTCACTTCGCATCACGTGCTCCTGCCTGCCTGGCTCTCTCAATGACCTGCGCTGCAATATGGCGACCATGCAAACCGCCATCATGGAAGCAAAGGGGCAGGGCTCTGATCTGATCGTCTTCGGCGAGGCATTTTTGAGCGGCTTTGCCTCACTTAACTTCAATTACATGCACGACGCTATGAAGGCTCTTTTCGTCAGGGGGAAAGAAATCGCCCAAATCCGAAGATGGGCTTTGGAACACAAAATAGCCGTCGGTTTCGGTTTCTACGAGAATGACGGCGGCTATCTCTTTTCCTCCTACCTGGTGATCGACAAGTACGGCGAAATTAAGGGCCATTACCGGCGCGTCTCAGAAGGATGGAGAGAAAAAAACACCAGTGTCGAATACAAGGAAGGGGATCGCTTTATCACTTTCAAGCTGGATCAGACAAGCATCACCATTCTTCTCTGCGGTGATTTTTGGGAAGACCATCTCCTCATGCCCATCATCGATAAGGACATGGAAACCGACCTTTTCCTCTGGCCGGTCCATTGCGATTACCCTGTCGGCCAATGGCGTGAATCGATCCAGGAGGAATACAGGCAACGGTCGCAAATTCTTGCCAAGCCGGTCCTTTTTGTCAACAATTACATCGACCAGGAGAATAAGGCAAAGGGAGGCGCCTATCTTTGGCACTTGGGCAGAGAGCTTTACGCCCTTCCCTACGGGGTGCCGGGCCTACTGAATGTGGAGGTTTAGCATGGCTCTTGTCTTTATTGTGGTTTTCATTTTTTCACTGATCCTGGGCTTGGCGAAGCGGTATTGAGATACAAACGAGGCTATCCTTCCCCGGACATTCAATTCTGAACCCATGGAAACTCTTACATGAATCCAGACATCAGTTCCACGCGCGCCTGCCGGCTCTGTCCCCGAGACTGCGGCGCGCCCCGTACGCCCGCCCACCCCGGCTGGTGCGGATCGGATGAGGGTTTCCCGACTACCGGGTCTCCAGCCTCATGCCCCATCACGGAGAAGAAAGATGCATCAGCGGTTACGCGGGATCAGGCACCCTTTTCTTTTCCGGTTGTTCTTTGAAATGCTGTTTTTGCCAGAATTACTCCATCAGCCATGATCATCAGGGGGTACGGATGACTTCCATCCGGTTGCTTGAAAAGATCGAAAAGCTTCTGGATTGCGGTGTCCACAATCTCAATCTGGTAACCCCCAGCCATTATGCCGACCGCCTGCCGGATACCATCCGGACCTTGCGCGATACAATAACATGGCAGCGGCGGCCGGTACCGGTAATCTGGAACAGCAGTGCCTACGAAACGGTCGAAAGCCTGCGGCCTTTGGCGGATGTGGTCAATGTATACCTGGCGGACATGAAGTTCCATGACCCTGAATTGGCAGCCGGCCTGGCATCGGCGCCGGATTATCCCACAGTCGCCTATACGGCGATCCGTGAGATGCTCCGCCAGCAGCCACGCCCTGTCTTTGATGAAGGCGGGCTCATCCTGCGCGGGCTTGTCATCCGGCACCTGATCCTTCCCGGTCAAACAGGGGATTCATTTCAAGTCATGGAAGAGCTGGCCCAGTTTATTCCGGCCGGTACACCCCTCTCCCTGATGAAACAATACAGGCCGCAGCCAGGCGGCCACTGTGCCAAAGAGACGGAGATGAATCGCCGCCTTTTTGCCGATGAATACCGCCAGGTGATTGACTTTGCGAAAGGGCTCGGCTTCACCCATATTCTGGGGGAATAGAAAAACCCGCTCTCTCCCGGGTGTATCATCTGCCTCACCCTCTCCTTTTTTTCTGTGCTAGTATTTCCTGGGTTATATAAAAGGAGAAGATTCAAAGACAAGTTTCAAGGAAGCCCTGGATAAGAATTTGGAAACACTGGAGCTTTACGTTCCCGTCGTCGATCGCGTCCATGGCAACGCGCATCCGGAATTCCACGGTGTCAGAAGATTGTTCGAAGATATCGCCGGCAGGGTCAAAGAAACTGAACCGGAGCTGGATTTTTCCCGGGAATTCGAGCTGCTGCGCGATATTACCAATAATTACGCAGTCCCCTGCGATGTTTGCGAGACCTACGAAGCCGTCTATACCATGCTGGCAGAGCTGGATGAGGCCTACCAGGCCCGTAATAAATAATGCGCAAACTACAGCGGGCCATCCTGCGAAGCAAGAACAAGATCGCCCTGACCGGTGGGGTCCTGATCCTTACCGGTTTCGTGGTCAAATGGACGGCAAATTTGAAGAGGTTGACATCTTCGACGTCGCGAGGTCATTTCTGACTTCAGCCGGCTTGACAGGATGATCTTCGACAAAACAGGAACGCTCACCGTAGGCAAGCCTTCTGTCCCGGGAAGGATGGTCTTCGGGGACCGTACCGGCCGGGCCTTGGTTGACCTGGCCAGCGTTGAGCGTGAATCCGGCCATCCCCTGGCCAAAGCCATCCTGGAAAATATCGGCGAGACTGTCTTTCCCAAGGTCACTGAGACGGATGTCATCAAGGGCGGCGAGATCGTCGCCTTTGTGGGCGACGGGATCAACAACAACCCCTCACTGGCCCTGGCTCAGATCGGGAATACCATCGGCCGGGTCGGCTTTGAAGTGATCAAGTCAAAGGTGAAATAAGGGTCAGTTCCCCGCCATCCGCTGTCCGAGAAAAAAGCGGGCCTGATCCAGATGGCTTTGGGCCCTGGCAATCCGGTCGTCGGCACTCATCGGCTGTGATCCTTGATCGTACATGAGCCGGATGCCCCCGTTTACCGGCCTGGTTACCCAGTCTTTGGCGTATTTGAATTCCTCATGTTCTCCCCATAGGTAAGGGAGAGGCAAAAAACCGGCAACGAAAAGAGTATAGAAACCTTCGGCGCTGTAGGGATCGGGGATTGAACTTTCAATGGCGTCAATGACCTTTCTGGCCGACAAGACAAGTTCGGCGGTCCGTTCGCGAACACCGGCGTGCCTTCCCATGTCATCCACATCTCCCTTTCGCCTCAGGTCACGGTAGTGGTTCAGTGCGTACTGGGTGATCCGGACGCTCTCTTCAATCACCGAAGGGGTCGCCAGATGTGATGCCTCGGAATAACTGACCACGTGAACAAGGGGAGGGCTCGCCTCATCGTGCGGCTCGATATCGTCCATGAGGGCGGTCACGGCAGCCAGCTGGATTCTGGCCTCATAAAGATCGGGCTTGAAATAGTCAAGGCCTGCCCTGGGTTGCAGGAGCACCCGGAAATCCTGGTCTTCCAATGTCCTCACTATTTCCAGAAGCGCCCGCGACTTGGCCAGATCCTGGATACCCCAGGTCATCCGGGGCGTGTTCAGCATATTCTGGAGAATGAATGTCCTGATTCCCTTTTGCTTGGCTAGCCGGGCCGCAAGATAGGCCGACACGACATAAGTCACGTCATCCGCCCCCCGAAATGCGAAATGGTGGGGAACATTAGCCTAAAAGGGCTTATCGATCTGCGCGATAAAAGCTAATGTTTCAATGGGCTCCTTCCAGTTGGTGTAAACATCGTAGGGACCCCTGCCGTCCAAGAGGTTGAACCACCACAGGGACAGAGCGTGCCAGCAGATATTCATGGACTGCTCATGCATACGGGCTAGCTGGGGGATGTTTTTCGTGCCCGCGTAGGTTCTCACCAGCATGGGCCTGGACGCCTCATAATCCTCCGGTATTCATCGGGTGAATTGACGGGAACGCCCCCGCCATTCGGTTTGTCCTCCCAGTCTTCCCCAAAATTGGACTGGGTCAGCTGGGAGCTCCCGATGGACAGGATATCCAGGCAAGCTCCCTGCGCCAGGTTTTTCGCCCATTGGACGAACTCCGCGACCGATTCCTGGCGCGAGGCGGAAGACGAGTAAGGGCCGACATGGGCCCGGATCAGGGGCTCAAAGCGTGGTGACCGGTTGGCGTCAAGCCTTTTGACAACTGTGTCCTCGCGGGAACCATATTCCGGGTAGCGGGAACGATCCTGGGCTTGATAGCCGGTATAGCTTTGGGCGTCGATGAGCATTTTTCCAAATTCAAGCCGGGCCTGGTCGTATCGGTTGCTATCCTGAAGCTCCATGGGAATAAGGTCGGGGGGAACACCCATTTTGACCAGCGTTTCCCTCGGTGATTCCCCGCCCTTGAAGGTCACAACCAAACCCCGATGGGTTTTTTCGATGGCTTCGCAGGCAACGGGAAGCCCAGCGAAGAAAAGTAAATCAAGGAGCCCTCCCTGAAAACCGAACAGGCGCTCTCTCTTGAGTGCCTCGACCAGATAACCCGTCAAATGAAGGGCATCTTCTTCATCCAGGCGGTAGCTGATCCCCAGCCTGTTAATCTTGTTCTCTCTGATCCAGTCCAGCACCTGCTGGCGTTTGTTCTCATGCTCACAAAGGCCTAGCGCATCAGAAACATCGTCCCCTGCATGCACAACCTGACAGCCACATTGGCGAAGCAACTCTGACACCGCGTGAATACCCAGGGTGTGCGCGTCGACCGACGGCTTGATCAGTCCGTAGATCATGCCCGTCCCCTCACGCATCCGGATACTCTTTCATGAGATCGTTCAGGCACAGTTTTCCCTGTCCAAGCCCCATACTCTCCAGATTGCGCCCCGTCTTTCGAAAATCGGTCTCCATGAGCTTGGAGGCCAAGTCAATGATCAGGGTAGTGTTGCACATCCCGAGTCCGTGGTTTTGGCCGACGGCCTCCAGTGGAACCAGGCCGCAGGGCACATCTTCCATTATGTAGCGGTGTTGCATAGTCTTAGGAG
>JAAZGN010000014.1 GCA_012511185.1 Clostridiaceae bacterium | reverse complement strand
GTTCGAGACTCGATCTTTGAACCTGATCCGGATCATGCCGGCGGAGGGAGTCCAGTTTGCGTCTATTTTCAACTGACAAACGTATGAATCCAACAAATGCAGGCGGGCGCTTCGCGCTACGCGTACTGCCTCCCTTGCTCCTGGTTGTCATCCTGATCGCAGCCTTGCAGTTGCTGGCGGACACAGGTGTTATCCGTCACTATGTTTTGCCAGCACCTGGTGAGGTGGCGCGGTCCCTGGTGCAAGACTTTGCCGTCATGGGCAATTATGCCCTGTGCACGCTCCGCATCGCCTTGCCGGGCTTCCTGCTCAGCGCGCTCACCGGAACTGCGTTCGCACTCTTGATGGACCGTTTCATACTCCTGTCTCACACCGCCTACCCCTTCATTGTTATCTCACAGACCATTCCAACCCTGGTCATTACCCCGGTCATCGTCCTTATTTTCGGCTATGGCGATATGGCCAGCCTGATTGTGGTCATCCTCGTTTGCTTTTTCCCCGTTACCATCAACCTGCTCCAGGGGCTCCGGAGCGTCGACGATGATCTATTGCAGATGATGCATACCATGGGAGCGTCGAGGGCGGCCATCCTGAGGCATCTCAAATTTCCCGCCAGCCTGCCCTCCTTTTTTGCCGGCATCCGCATTTCTTCAACTTATTGCGTGATGGCGGCTGTCCTGGCTGAGTGGGCGGGTGGCGGCGAGGGGATCGGTATTTACATGCTCCGCATGAAGCGATCCTTTCGTTACAGCGCCATGTTCGCGTCCATTTTGTGGATTATCGCTCTGAGCCTCATCTTTTACGCCGTGGCTCTCTTTGCCGAGCGTTTTTCCATGCCCTGGCGGGAAAGGCCTGCCGGCCAAACAGACAGAAGGTCTTTGTCATGAAAAAGTTTAGCGCGTATTTGCTTGTCATTTGTTTGCTGGTTCCCCTCCTTGTTGCAGTTGCCGGCTGTCGGCCCGAAAAAAAACCGGAAGTGGACCGCATCGTTTTTGCCCTTGACTGGACTCCCAACACAAACCATACGGGCTTATTTCTGGCTCGTGACCGCGGCTATTACGCCCTGGAGGGTATTGAAGTTGAATTTCGCGAATCTGACATGGATTTCATCGAGATGGTCGCGGGCGGATCGGCGCAATTCGGTATGGCAGCTCAGGAACAGGTTCTTCAGGCCCGGGCCTCGACCGCCGGGATTCCTGTTGTGGCCATCGCTGCTATCGTTCAGCACAACACTTCAGGTTTTGCTTCGCCCCTTGGCCGGGGAATAGAAAGCCCCGAGGATTTCGAGGGGAACACTTACAGTGGCTGGGGCACTGAATTGGAGTTGGCATTTTTGCGGACGTTGATGGAAAAGCAGGGCGCCGACTTTGACCAAGTTTCTATTATCAACCAGTCTGCAGGCAATTTCATCGCCAGCATGGAAATTGAGGCCGACTTTGCCTGGATTTACTACGGCTGGGACGGGATCAACTGCGAACTGGAGGACTATCCGATCAACTTCATCCTCCTGCAGTCCATTGAACCCGATCTCGATTTTTACTCTCCTGTCATCATCACCAGCGAGCGGGTCATCGAGGAAAACCCCGATCTCATCCGGCGCTTTCTGAAAGCGACAGCCCGGGGCTACCTTGATGCCATCACCGATCCCCAGGGGGCGGTTGACAGTCTGGAGAAAGTAGCAGGGGGACTGGATCGTCAACTCCTCTTGGCAAGCCAGCTTTACCTGAACGGGCGTTACATCGATGATGCACCCTATTGGGGTGCCATGAGAAGTGAGACCTGGATCCGGTTCGCAGCCTGGATGCAGGAGAGGGATTTGCTTGACCAGCCAATCGATGTTGGGGCGGCATTTGATACTTCCTTTTTGCCGGGCGAGGAGGGGCCATGACCGCGCGTACCATCGTCCTCTCTTGTGAGAATATGCAGAAGTATTATGGGCAGCAGCTGATCCTGTACGACATTAATCTGGAACTTAGCCAGGGAGAACTCGTGTCCATACTCGGTCAAAGCGGCACCGGTAAGACGACTTTGTTCAATGTCCTGACAGGCATGGACCAGGATGCGTCCGGCACCGTCTTTCGAGGGTCGCGGATCGGCTACATGCTTCAGAAGGATATGCTGCTTCCCTGGAAGCGCCTGATCGACAATGTTGCGCTCCCCTTTGTCCTGGCAGGCGAGAGCAAGAAAACCGCCAGAGGAAAGGCGGAAAGTTATTTGAGCGTTTTCGGGCTCCAGGGTCTCGCGTATCGCTATCCCTCCCAGCTTTCAGGCGGTCAAAGGCGGCGCGCGGCGTTTTTGCGGACTTACCTTTATTCGCGCAATTTAATGCTCCTGGATGAACCTTTCACAGGCCTTGACGCCATCACACGGGGGCAGTTATACGAATGGCTGCTTGAACACAAGGAAAAGCTCGGGATCTCAATTCTCCTGATCACGCATGACATCGAAGAGGCCATCGCCTTGTCGGACAGGATCTACGTGCTCTCCCAAGGTCCGCCTTCGACCCTGTGGCCTCCGCTTCAGGTCAAGACGAACAGCGGAGCGGACGAAAAACCGGACCCGGCGAAATGGCGGGAACAAACGGAGAACCTTCGAGAAGAAATCCGCCGCAGGATTTTCACGGTCATTTGAAAAGGCGTCAGAATGAATCGTCTTGTGATACCATCATAGCGTGCCAGATACCTGACAATTTGTTGGTATAAGGAGTGGAATGTGAACGCGCACCACACATCGGGGAAGGGCAGCCGTCCCCGGCGGACTGCCGCCAATGAAAGAAAAGGGTCAAGAAGAAAGTCCCGGCCGGGGCAAGCATCAGGTAGTTCCCGGGTTCTTGCCCGATTTCAATCGATCTATCTTTCGATCCTGGCTATCACCCTTATATTTATTATTGTTTTTTCCTTCCTGATCAAGGGCAGGATCAATCAGATCCTTGGCATGAACGAGGAGAGCGGCCGGCCGGACTATGACATCTTTCCGTACCATACATTGATGACAAATGATGATGCGGAGGAGACGGAAGAGGAGATTGATCCGGACGAGACCTGGCCTGACGCAGAAGATTATGATCTAGGCAACTTGCCTCCCGTTCCCAGGGTTCCGGCCGCTCCGGCACAGGCGGCGGGAAATGTTACGCAGGCAACGACACCAACAGGGCCGGTGACGGAAAATAGTAGCCAGACGGATGTCGTGGTAACTGAGGTTTCCACCGTAACCGAGCTCAGCACCGAACCACCCACGACAACGGACAAGGGCAACACTGAAGCCCCCACAGGGGAAACGAGTCCAGCGGAGACGACTGAGGAACAATCCCAAGATCCGTAGGATCCGCCCGGCGTAGCTGTGGCTTGGCTACGTCAAGTGTCTGTTGTAATAAAAGAAATAAAGTGAGGTTGAACCTCACAGGAGGATCTTATGCCAGAAAAAAAGACAGGACTGAAAACAGGGATGAAAGTTCTTATCGCTATCCTTGCAATAATTGTTGCGGTGGCAGCCTTGTTTATCTCTTACCACAACCGCTTTGTCCGGGCCGATGAGTCCATCAATCAGGCCTGGGCACAGGTTCAGACCCAGTACCAGCGAAGAGCTGATTTGATTCCCAACCTGGTCGAGACCGTCAAGGGTTATGCGGCGCATGAGGAAAGCGTTTTGATGGAGATTACGGGGATGCGGTCGCGCTACAGTGAAGCCAGTACCCCCGAAGAGTTCGAGCAGGTGGATCAGGATTTTCAGCGCGCCATCAATATCGTGGTGGAAGCTTACCCCGAGTTGAAGGCCAATGAGAATTTCCTGGCCCTGCAGGCTGAACTTGCAGGAACAGAGAACCGGATCGCCGTGGCAAGGCGCGACTTTAACGATGTGGTCGCCTCTTACAACCGGTCGGTCCGCACCTTCCCAGGCAATGTCTTTGCCAACCTGTTTGGCTTCAGTGTCCGGGATATGTTTGAGGCGCAGCCGGGAACGGAAACCGTTCCCAACGTCAGTTTTTAACCGGTAACGGAGCCGGATTTCCGTGAACCTGCAGGCGTGCGCTGGAAAAAGAAAGGCGTGGAGGCCGGCTGTCCTTGGCCTTCTGGTTCTGTTCGCCTTTCCTTTTTTGACGGCTTTTCAGGTGCCCTCGAATCCAGGGGCTGACTTCGCCTTCGATGCGACCGGGACCCTCTCATCGGAGACACGCCAGACCATCCGGGAGGTCAATGTCCAGATGGCTGGGACTGGTGCACAGGTTGTCATCTGCATGATTCCAACCCTCGGAGACGACAGCATTGAGGACACCGCCCTTGATGTTTTCCGGACC
>JAAZGN010000094.1 GCA_012511185.1 Clostridiaceae bacterium | reverse complement strand
GGGGCGGAAGAGGGGACGCGCCGGATTTCCTGTCACTTCAAGCGCTTCTACCAGGGTAAGGACTTGACCTGTGAGCTGGAACTTGACCAGCCGCAGATGGACAGCATGGTGATCGCCACTCCCTGGGCAGAAAAGAAGACGGCCTTCTACTACAATCAGAAGATCAACTGCATGCCTGCCGGCGGCCGGATGACCTTCGACGGACAAAACTACGACTTTAATCCCAAAACCGACTTTGGCACCCTTGATTGGGGCCGGGGGGTCTGGACCTACAACAACCGCTGGTTCTGGGGTTCGGGCAATCAGCGGGTCGATGGCAAGGCTTTTGGCTTCAACATAGGTTATGGCTTTGGCGACACCCGGGCCGCTTCCGAGAACATGCTCTTTTATGAGGGGAAAAGTCACAAGCTGGACGATGTGACCTTTCATTTCAATCCCGATAATTACATGGAATCCTGGCGCTTCAGCTCGAGTGACGGCCGTTTTGAGATGGCTTTCCAGCCCATCATGGACCGCTACGCCCGCACCAATGCCCTGGTGATCGCGACCGAACAGCATCAGGTCTTCGGGCGGATGCAGGGGCAGGCGGTCCTGGACGATGGGAGGGTCCTGGAGATCCGTGATTTGCTTTGTTTCGCAGAGGATGTCCATAATCGCTACTAGAGAGTGATCCTATGGTTGAAGAGAGATATTACAGGAAGATATACAGTCATTGCGACTTTTACAAGTCCCTTGTGCTTCTTTTCAGAAGTGTTAAATACATGAGGATCAATCGCAGGAAAAAGCTTATAACCCCTCAATTCAAAGAAAGAATTATGCTGGCCGTTACTGAAGTCAACGGTTGTGAAGCGTGTTCCTATATGCACACTAAATTCGCCTTGGAGGAGGGGATGAGTCCGGAAGAAATCAGCGCGATCCTGGGTGGAGAGGTAGAAAATATTCCTGAGAATGAGCTTGTGGGCATTCTGTTTGCCCAGCATTACGCGGATCAAAAAGGAAAGTCATCAAAAGAGTCATGGCAGCGACTTGTCGGTGAATACGGTCAGGAGCGTGCCATGGTCATTCTATCCATCATAAGGATGATGCAAGTGGGCAACATCTATGGAATCGCCGTCAGCGCAATCCGTGATCGCTTCAGAGGAAAGCCATCCGGGAAAACGAGCCTGATCTACGAGATTTCCATGATCTTCCTGGTTCTGCTGTACCTGCCAATCGCCATGATCCACGCCATCTTTGACAAGATCAGAGGAAAAACACTTGAACCTTTCTGATTTGTTGAAACACCCCTATCTTAGTCGACTATGGTTTTTGCCCAGCTGCGTTGGGTTCACCTGGACAGTTTTCGGAGTTATTTAACTGTCTGCGGTGAGCTTTCTTTTCACCGCAGGCAGGAAGCCCCTTTATGAACGGTCGGGCTCCTCTTCCTGCTCAAAAAAGTCACGGATTTTCTCGAAAGTCTCCCTGCTGATCACATGCTCAATTTTGCAGGCATCTTCGGCTGCCGTTTCCTCATTGACGCCCAGGCGGATCAGAAGGTCGGTCAGGTAGACGTGGCGCTCATAGACGCGCTCGGCGATGGCCAGGCCCTCCGGGGTCAGGGAGAGGTAGCCGGAGTGGTCCATGGCGATCAGGTTTTTCTCCCTTAACTGTTTCATCATGACGCTGATGGTGGGCTTGGAGAAATTCATGGCATAGGCAAGGTCGACGGACCGGACTTTCTTTTGGTCCTGGAGGAGGATATGGAGTGTCTCCAGATAATTTTCAATTGTTTCGCCGACTGACATTTTAGATCTCCTTGGTTAGATCAACCTAACCAGATTAACCATAACAGAGGAGAAAAACGAAATCAATTTATGGTCACCTTAACAAGCGGACAAAAGGGAACAGTTAGTGTAAACTAATCGTGAGTTAGGGAACGCTAACTCATTTCATCTGAATGACATAGAGGAAAACAAAATGAATGACAGGCTGACAGCGCTGGCTGCGGGTGAAGAGGGCAGGGTCAAGGCCATCCGGGCCGGCCGGCAGGCGACCAAAAGGCTTTATGAGATGGGTTTTAATACGGGGGCCCTGGTCAAGGTCGTCAAGAATGATGCCGGCCCCGTCATCGTCAACCTCAAAGGCAACAAAATCGCGCTGGGCCGCGGCCTGGCCTCAAAAATTGAGTTGTCGGCCGGGCCGGCAGATGCTGGAGCAGCGGACAAGGTTTCCAGCAGCGGGGCTTCAGTTTCATGAAAGCAGAGCCATGTATCGCATTGGTCGGCAACCCCAACAGCGGCAAGACCACCTTGTTCAACCGTTTGACGGGGGCTTCCCAGCACGTCGGCAACTGGCCGGGCGTGGCCGTGGAAAAGAAAGAGGGCACTCTTGAGTATGAGGGGGTCCTTTACCGGGTAGTCGACCTGCCTGGTATATACAGCCTGGGAGCCTTTTCCGAAGATGAGATCGTGGCGCGCGACTACATCCTGTCGGATGATGCGGATGTCATCATCAATGTAATCGAGGCCAGCAACCTGGAACGCAATCTCTATTTGACCACCCAGCTTCTGGAAATGGGCAGGAAGGTGGTCATCGCCCTCAACATGGTTGATGAGGCGGAGAGGAAGCAGATCCGATTTGATCTTGCAAAGTTGTCGGCATTAACCGGAACCCCTGTCGTAAAGACCGTTGCCTTGCGCGGGGAGGGCATAGAGGAGTTGATCCGGGCCGCCATCGACACCATGGGGAAGCGGGATCCTTTTTTTCCTTCCCTGCCTTATAAACCTGCTGTTGCCCACCACATCGACCACATGGAAGAACTGCTTGCTGACATACCCTTGCCCTACCCGGTCCGGTGGACGGCCATCAAGATGGTGGAAGGGGACAGCCACGTCCTGGACAAACTCCAAACCCTGTCCCTGCCGGACTCGCTGATGGAAGGAATTGAGGAGTTCTTCCAATACCACAGCCGTGACAGCTTTGAGCTGGATATTATCGATTCCCGTTATTCCTTCGCCCACCAGGTGGCCGGCCAGTCTGTCATCCGGCCTGAAGAGG
>JAAZGN010000093.1 GCA_012511185.1 Clostridiaceae bacterium | reverse complement strand
GGGTATCCCCATCTTCGCGGTTATCATGCTGGCCGTCTTCCAACTGACCTTCGTTGTCGGCGAGGGTTGGCTGGGCGGCCTTGCCGCGGACCTGGTCGAGGGCCTGGGCGTCTTGCTTGAGCACCTGCTCGTCTCCTTTCATTCACCGGGCTGGCTGGTCTCCTTTATAATCGGCGGGGTGATCAACGGGGTCGGCGCTGTCATCGAATTTGTCCCCCTGATTACCGTCCTTTATTTGCTCCTGGGCCTTCTGGAAGACAGCGGCTACATGGCGAGGGCGGCCTATGTATGGGACGACCTGATGCGGAAGATCGGCCTTCAGGGCAAGTCCTTCATCTCCATGATCATCGGCTTTGGTTGCACGGTGCCCGGCATCATGTCAGCCCGGACCCTGGACAGCAAAAAGGACCGCATGATCACCATGCTGATCACCCCATTCATGTCCTGCGGAGCCAAGCTTCCCATTTATTCCATCTTCATCGCCGCCTTCTTCCCCCGCCACGGCGGCCTGATCCTCTTCGGTCTTTATGCCCTGGGAATCATTGTCGCCCTTCTTTTGGCCAAGCTCTTCAACATGACCCTTTTCAAGGGGGAAGCCTCCTTCTTCATCATGGAATTGCCGCCCTACCGTCTGCCCGCCTTCCGCAATGTCCTGCGCAACATGTGGAATAATCTGTCCGGTTTTGTCAAAAGAGCAGGAACCGTTATTTTCCTGGTAGTCACCCTCATGTGGGTCCTGGCTGTGCTCCCTGGCTCAGCTGAAGCTTATGGCCAAAACAGCTTGCTGGGCAAAATTGGCAGTTTCCTGGTGCCTTTGTTCAGCCTGGCCGGTTTTGGCACCTGGCAGGAGGCGGTGGCGCTCTTTGCCGGCATTCCCGCCAAGGAGGCCGTTGTAGGCACCCTGGGCATGCTCTATGCCGGTCAATACATGGAAGAGGGCCAGATTCTGGTAGACGCCATCCGCCAGCATTTCACCCCGCTGACCGCCCTGGCCTACATGGTCATGGTCCTGCTTTACACACCCTGCGCTGCTACACTGGGCATTGTGGGTAAGGAGACCAAATCGGTCCGCTGGCCGCTATTTATGGCTCTCTATACCTTCGCCATCGGCTGGCTGGCAGCCGTCCTGATCTTCCAGGTTGGCAGCTTGCTGGGCTATCACTAGAAAGGGGACAGGCTGTGTTAAGGGAACTTCTGGCTGCCATCGAAAGGGATCAGCTCCTGTCAAAAAGCAAACTGGCGTCGGAGTTCAATGCCCCCGAAGCCGTGATTGACCAGGCCATCGGGCAATTGATCCGCATGGATTACCTGATCCGGGAGCAGGGAGGGGCGCCCTGTCCTGTCTCCTGCACCTCCTGTCCGCTGGCAGCTTCTTGTGGCAAGGAGATCCTGGTCACTTACCGGATCACGGACAAGGGAAAAAGCTTGCTGGCTGGCAGAGATCCCGCCTGAGCGAGGCTGGCTGCAGCAGTTGCACGATCAATAAAAGACTGTAGAATTAAAAAAGAGGGAACACGTCGTTCTTGTGAAATACTCCGGGTGCCGAAGCCCTGCAAGTTCCTCCTGGAATAAGCAGCCATGGAAGGGCAGGAGACCATGATTGAAACGACTTATTATTGGCGGGAAGGCCTTTTATTTGAGAGCCCGCCTTTCTTTTTGCGATTTTTCTCTCCAAGGCTATACGACGGCAAACCATCAGGGGGTGCCGTCTGTTTGTATCGGCAGCGCGCTTTCGCGCGCAGACTGAAAGGAGACACAAATGCCTCAAGTTAAAGTTAACGGAATCACCATGAATTACGATCAGCAGGGGAGCGGCGAGCCGTTGATCCTCATCCCCTACCTGGCGGCTGACCACGCCTGCTACGCCTTCCAGGTGGCCGACTATGCCAAGGAATTCACTTGCATCTCGATCGACCCGCGGGGTGCCGGCATGACGGACAAGCCGGACGGGGACTATTCCATGGAGCTGTTCGCGGACGATATCGCTGCTTTCATGGAGGTCCTGGGGATCGACCAGGCCCACGTGTCCGGTCTGTCGCTGGGAGCCGCCACGGGCATGTGGCTGGCGGCTAAATATCCGTCCCGGGTCAAGTCGCTCTCACTTCACAGCGGCTGGCCCAAGACCGATCCCTTTCTCACAACGGTAGTAGAAGGCTGGCAGATTATGGCCAGGGGCCTGGACAGCGTAACAGAGATGGTGATTACAGGTATTTTCCCCTGGTGTTTTACCCCTGATCTTTACGCGGAAAAACCGGACTACATCCAGTCGCTCTCTGACTTCGTCCGGGGCAGACCGGTACAGCCCCTGGACGCCTTCATCCGCCAGTCCGATGCCGTGATCACCCACGACGCCAGGGAACAGCTGCAGCGGATCAAGGCACCTACCCAGATCACTTTTGGCGGCCATGACCTGATCACCTACACCCGCTTTGCCAAAGAGATGCAGGACGCCATTGAAGGCTCTCAACTGGTCATCTTTGAAGGATGTGCCCATGCGCCAATTTATGAGGACGTGGAAGGATTCAATCAGACAACCCTGGAGTTTTTGAGAAAACAGACCGGCTAGGGCACATCTGCCGGGAAGAAGTACCAAGAAAAGTAAAAGGGGGCGGGATGAATCAGTCAAGCATGAAAGACAAAATAAAGACAGCCTCGGCACATGAGCTGGTTCAAAAGCAAAGGGCCTTCTTTGAAAGCGGCCAAACCCGCCCCCTGGCCTTTCGCCTGGATCACCTCCAGAGGCTCCAGGCCAGCCTCCTAAAGCATGAGCAGGACGTCAACCGGGCGGTCAAGGAAGACCTGAACAAGTCACCTTTCGAGACTTATATGACGGAAACGGGGATTGTCCTGTCGGAATTGCGCTTCCTGAAGAAATACCTCCCCCGATGGGTCAAGGAACGCCGGGTCAGGACACCGCTGGTGCTGAAGGCTGCTTCCAGCTTTATTGTGCCCGAGCCTTACGGGGTGGCGCTGATCATGTCACCCTGGAATTATCCGGTCCAGCTGACCCTCAATCCCCTTGTCGCCTCTATAGCGGCCGGCAATTGCAGCATTGTCAAGCCTTCTGCCTATGCGCCCGCGACCAGCAGACTGCTGGCGAGTCTTCTGCAGGATCTTTTCCCGCCGGAATTTGTGGCCGTAGTGGAGGGGGGACGGGAGGAGAACAGGGCTCTTCTGGAAGAGCAATTCGATTTCATCTTTTTCACTGGAAGCACCGCGGTCGGCCGGGTGGTTATGGAGGCGGCCTCCAGGCACCTGACGCCCCTGGTTCTGGAGCTGGGCGGTAAGAGCCCCGCGATCGTGGATGAAACGGCAGATATCAAACTGGCCGCCCGCCGCATCGCATTTGGAAAGGTGCTGAACGCCGGACAGACCTGTGTGGAACCCGATTACCTGCTCATCGACGGGCGGGTCAAAGAGGCCTTCATCGAATATTTCAAGCGGGCACTGCTTGATTTTTTCCCCGACGGGGATTACACAGACTATCCCTGCATTGTCAGTGACAGGCATTTTCAGCGTTTGGAATCGCTCTTGGAAGGACAAACTATCCGGGTGGGTGGAGGCAGGGATCCGGCCAGCCGCCTCTTTGAACCCACACTCCTGGATCAGGTTGACCCCCAGTCTCCTGTCATGCAAGAGGAGATTTTCGGCCCCATCCTGCCCCTGGTCACTTTCGAAGAGCTGGATCAGTGCATCCGCTTCATCCGCGAACGCCCCAAGCCCCTGGCCCTCTATCTTTTTACAAACGACAAGGCAAGAGAGCGCCGGATCCTTGACAGCTGTTCTTTTGGTGGGGGCGCCATCAATGACACCATCATGCACCTGGCCTCCCCCTATCTGCCCTTTGGCGGGGTGGGGGAGTCGGGCATGGGTTCCTACCATGGCTACAAGAGCTTTGAGACCTTTAGCCACATGAGGAGCCTGGTCAGGCAAAGCAAATGGATTGATCTGCCCATCCGTTACCGCCCTTATCGGGATCACTGGTTTAAACTCCTGAAGAAACTCATGCGTTAAAACAGTTGCCAATTGCGTGCCCCAAGGGGCCGGATCTCATTTCTTACGGCCCCTTTCCCGGACATCCCGGCGGATTTCGTTCAGGCCCTCATCGTCCACGCGGCCCGTCGTCCGGAAGGTCCCGATGGTCTCGGACAGGATCTTGTAATTGAGGGCGGTGCCCTTCCCGTCTGCCAGATAGTCCAGGGCCCGGTCAGGCCTGATCCCGATACTGCCGGCCGTGACGATGGCGTCGATGTTGGCTCCCAGGAAGATGAATTCCCAGCCATAAGATTCTTCCTGCTTTTCCACCATGGCCTTGATCTCAGCCGGGCTGTAGATC
>JAAZGN010000013.1 GCA_012511185.1 Clostridiaceae bacterium | reverse complement strand
CTGCTGGAGGACCCCTCCTTCAAAGCAGATAAAAGAATCCGCCTGATCGTCGGCCTGAATGAGGAAAAGGGCAGCGCCTGTATGGAACGCTACCGTGAAGTGGAAGAAATCCCTGTGGCTGGTTTCACGGCCGATGCCGTCTTCCCCGTCATCTACGCCGAAAAGGGCAACGCCGTCATCGTATTCCAGATGCCGCGCGGTGAAAACGACACCATCTCCCGCGCTTCAGCCGGCGAGGCTGTCAACATGGTCCCCGGTCTGTGTACGGTTGAGCTGAAAGATGGTTCTTCCGATACATACTCCGGCTCCATCGCCCGCGCCAGCACCCCCGAACAGGGCAAGAACGCCATCTCGGCCGCCATGGAAGCTGTCGCCGAAAAATTGGAAAAGTCCGGCAAAGAGGATCAATTTGTCACCTTCTACAACGATCTGATCGGCTGGGAACTTGACGGAACAAAGCTCGGCCTCGACTTCAAAGACGAGACGGGCCTGACCACGGTCAACGCCGGTCTTCTCTCCATTGACGCCGACCAGGCGCTTTTAACCATCAACATCCGCTATCCGGTTACCCTCGACATCGGGGAAACCAAACGCAAGCTGGACGAGGCCGTCGCGCCCTACGGTGTAAAGGCTGACTGGCCCGGCATCATGGAACCCCTGGTTTACCCCAAGGACTCCCACCTGATCGCAACCATGATGGACGTCTACTGTGAACTGACCGGGACCGATGCCCAACCCCTGGCCATCGGTGGTGGCGCCTACGCCCGCGCCCTGCCCAATATTGTCGGTTTCGGCCCCGTCTTCCCCGGTGACCCCGATGTCGCCCACAAGGCAAATGAATGGGCCTCAATCGACAAGCTTCTGGCCGGTGCCGCACTTTACCGGGAGGTCTTGAAACGGCTGGCTCAATAGTTAAGAGGTGACAAAAGGGGGCCGGCCGGCCCCCTTTTTATTTTGTCTTTGCGCTTGAGTCGGCCTACTCCCGCTTCAACCACTTGTCAAATTTGTCCAGGGCCTTGGCAATTACTTTCTGGGCGGACTCGGCCGAATGAATCTTGGTCAAGGCCGTCCCCTTGCCCTCCAGTTCCTTATAGACACTGAAAAAATGTTGCATCTCGGTCAGCATATGCTCAGGCAGGTCTTCCAATTCCGTCCAGCTTCTCATTTGGGGATCTTCAAAGGGAATAGCAATAATCTTCTCATCTTCCTTGTCTTCGTCAATCATAGAAAAGGCGCCGATGGGGTAGCACTCGACCAGACAAAGCGGAACCAGGCTCTCCGTTGACAGGACAAGAACATCCAGCGCGTCCCCATCTTCCGACAAGGTCCTCGGTATGAAACCATAGTTAGCCGGATAATGGGTCGATGTATAAAGAATGCGGTCGAGACGCAGCATGCCGATCCGGTCGTCATACTCGTATTTTTGCTTGCTGCCACGCGGTATCTCGATGACTGCGTAAAAGCGGTCTTCTTTGATCCATTCTTTGGGGATCGCTGTCCATCGTAGCATTCAAACCACCTCCGGTTCCCATGATTGTTTTTTATCCTATCAGAAACCGCGCAAGTCTACCAACGCGGTCATTCTTTGGCTTTGAAGTTGTAGACGGGCTTCAGATGCCGGAGGACCTCGACCGTCTCCCCGATCTGGTCCAGCAGCTCTTCCATAGGCTTGTAAGCTTCAGGGCTCTCGTCCAGGGTGTCATGGCTGATCGAGCTGGTATAGATGCCGTCCATCAGCTGGTGAAGGGTGCGAAGTGACAGGGTCTTTCGCGCCTCGGTCCGCGACATGACGCGCCCCGCGCCGTGCGGCGCCGACTCATTCCAGTCACGGTTGCCCAGGCCCTCACAAAGCAGGGAGCCGTCCCGCATATTCATGGGGATCAGAACCATTTCGCCCTTTTGGGCAGAGATGGCTCCTTTTCTCAAAATCATGGAATCCAAGTCGATGTAGTTGTGGATGGTGGTCAGATCCATATCGTATTCAAGTTCGAAGCCCTGAACGATTTCAGCGACCATGGCCTTGCGGTTCAGTTGGGCGAATTTCTGAATCAGTTTCATGTCGTAGAGATAGTCATCGAAGGACTTGCCTTCAAGATAAGCCAGATCGCGTGGCAGGTGGGGGTTTTGCTGTGAGGCCAGCCTCTGGTAGTAAAGGGCGACCTGGAGACCAAGATTGCGCGAACCGGAATGTACAACGATGTAAAGGCGACCCTTTTCATCCCGGTTGATCTCGATGAAGTGGTTGCCCCCGCCCAGGGTGCCCAGCGACAGCTGCGCCCGGTCCATGCGGAGCTGGCGGTCATTTTTCCCCCCTTCGCGGCAGCGGAGCTTTTCAAGGTCAATCTTCTCCAGGTAGCGGTGCGGTCTTTTTCTTATGGCGAAGCCCGAGGGGATCCTGGACCGGATCAGCCAGTCGAAGGCCTTGAAGTCCATGATTTCTTTTTTCAGCCGGATGGTTTCCATGCCGCAGCCGATGTCAACACCGACCATATTGGGGACCACCTTGTCGGTGATGGTCATGGTCGTCCCGATGGTGCTTCCCGCCCCCGCGTGGACATCGGGCATGACGCGGATTTTGCTTCCACGGGTGAAGGGCTGGTCACAAAGGGTCATGATTTGGGCGCGCGCCGTCTCTTCGACCTCTTTGGCGAATACCCAGGCTTCGTTGCATTGTCCCTTGATCCTGATCACGGCCTGTCCTGCTCCCTCCGGCAGGAGGAGTCTAAAAAAGGGGACGTCAGCTATCCCGGCGTCCCCTTGTTTGGTTACGGTGCCTTGCAGCTATTCGCCTTCCTCCAAGGGAGGAAGTTCTTCTTCCGCTTCTTCGACAGTCTCTTCAACTGCCTCTGCTGCCGGCTCTTCGGCTGCCACCTCTTCGACTTCAACCATCCCGGCCACAACCGGCTCCGAAAGCGCAGTCTCTTCTTCCGCCGGTGGAGACTCTTCTGTTACCTCTTCAGGGACAGCTTCCTCAGCGGCTTTTTTCGTTTTTCTGGCTTTCTTTTCCGCAGGTTTTTCCGCTTCCACGGCTTCCTCGGCAACTTCTTCCTTTACTTCTTCAGGAGCCTCTTCCGCGGGCGCAGCTTCTTCCGTCACTTCTTCGGTTACGGTTTCCTCAGGGGCGGTCTCTTTCTTGACTTCTTCGGCTTTCTCCGCTTCAACTTCCGCAACAGCTTCTTGCGCAGGCTTTTCTTCTTCCTGCAGGGCTGTCACGCTGTCGAGCAATTCGGAACCTTCCTTGGTCACGGTCGTAATGGCCGCCATGTCGGAAATGGTGGACCGGGCCGCCTGGTCATCCGTGTAGCCGGTCGGCAGATCGTCGCGGTCTTCCCTGCGTCTGCCGCCCTTGCGGCGCG
>JAAZGN010000092.1 GCA_012511185.1 Clostridiaceae bacterium | reverse complement strand
GGGCTGGGCTGCGGCAATCCGCACGAGAGAGCCGAGCCGCAGGAGGGTGAGTGAGTGCTAGACCTTGGTTCCGGTCGCGGGCTCGACTGTTTCCTCGCAGCCAAAGCCGTTGGCAAGACAGGTTGTGTCATTGGTGTCGACGCCTTGCCCAGCATGGTCGAGAAAGCGGCATCAATCGCCTGGAAACAAGGATTCGGAAACTGTCACTTCCTACAGGGAGAAATCGAAACCATCCCGAGTGAATCGGATCGCTTCGATTTAGTTATCAGCAACTGTGTCATCAACTTGTCACGCCGGAAACCAACTGTTTACAGGGAAATCTTCCGGGTGCTGAAGCCGGGGGGACGGGTCGCCATTTCCGATATCACAACGAAGAAAGCCCTGCCCGCCGAATGGGTCGCCGACCCTCATATGGCCAAGACCTGAGTGGGAGGCGCCTGGTCTGTGGAACAGATCACCAAGGCTTTACGGGCTATTGGCTTTACCCGGGTCACCGTAGTCAGTGAAGAGGTGACCGAGGCTTATGCCCGAAAGTGGGGGCATGGTCTGGCCATCCGGGAGTTCATCCAAAGCAGCCTGATCTACGCGGAAAAACCCTTGGAACGGAGCCGGGGTACTGTTTCAAAGTCGGGTCGAAAAGTGAGAAAAAAAGTGCTGTCAGGCGCTTGACTGTCTTCTTTCTCGGCGATTTCTGCCGCCGATGCAAATCAGAAGACCGCCAAGGAAACCGGCGATATGAGCCCACCAGGCAATTCCTCCAGCACCTCCGACCAGGATGCTTGAGACAAGCTGCAGAATAATCCACAAAATCAAATAGACAAAGGCCGGGATATTGATGAAATAGGGTATGTAGGGGATCAGTGTCAGAATCCGCGCGTGGGGGTAAAGGATCAGGTAAGCGCCCATGACGCCGGAAATGGCCCCGGAGGCCCCAAGCGTGAAAATATCTGAATGAAGATCGGACAGGGCATGGGCGAAAGTCGCGATCAGTCCGGTTCCGATGTAGAAGAGAATGTAGCGGAAGGGGTTCAGGTAGTCTTCAACATTGTCTCCGAAGAGCCAGAGAATCCACATGTTGCCGATTAGATGGCTGAGACCGCCGTGCAGAAACATGCTGGTGATGAGCGGCCAGTAAAATTGCCTGGCGGAGATGGCGTCGAGAAAGCCTTGGGACGTGAAGGCATAGTGGTCAAAGAATAAATAAAGACCCAGGTCATTAAGGGTTGACTGGTAAATAAAAACAAGCACATTGATGGCGATCAAAAGGATCGTGATTAACGGAAAGCGCTTACTTGGCTGGCTGTCCCTTAGCGGAAGCAAAAGACTTCTCCTTTATCCCTGCTGCAGTTCCCTGCTCAACATGGAGAAGGGGGTCGTGTCGCCCAGCAGCACATAGCCTACCAGTTTATCGCCAAGAAAATTGCGCCGGTCATAAGTGAGCTGCGTATCGTCAAAATGGATCTGTGAGGAAACTTCGGGATCTGCCGGTGCGATATCACCGGCTGATGCGATGCGCGTCTCCATGGTATTGACAAGATAGGGGGGCATCGGGATGACACAGATCTCATCACTCCCTGCGGCGTTGGCGCCGGCCACCTTGCCTTCACGCATGGACACCGGCCACAAACCATACCATAAGCCGTCCATTACGGCATTGTCACCCGCTGCGTAAATGTTGGGAATGCTGGTTTCCATCTTGTTATTGACAACAAAACAGCGGTCTATGGCAACGTCCGTTCCCTCCATGACCTCAAGCCGCGCCCGGACCCCCGTTGAGACAATGACAATGTCCGCGTCTACCTGCCTGCCATCCTCGAGCAAGACAGATGCCACCCTCCCTGTGGCAGGGTCAGCCAGGATCTCTTTCGTCACCGCATTTTTTACTACCTTGACTCCAACCCGC
>JAAZGN010000091.1 GCA_012511185.1 Clostridiaceae bacterium | reverse complement strand
TTCCAGCCTGTCGATCACGTCCTGCAGGAACTTCACCTTCTTCAGCGTCGCGTCCAGCAGGGTCACCTGGAGGTCGGGCCGGATAAGGGCAAGGGCCATGCCGGGGAAACCGGCGCCGGTCCCGACAGCGATCAAGCGCGCTCCTTGAGGGATATAGGCCGCGACCCGCCAGCTGTCCTCAAAATGGAGTCTTGCGACGGGTTCGTCATCGATGATGGACGTCAGGTTCATCTTCCGGTTGGCCTCCCGAAGAAGATCAACATAGCGGGCAGTCTGCTCCAGCATGGCTGCGGTCAATTCGACACCGGCTCGTTGGGCGGCTAGTTCCAGCAGGGCTTTATCCATCTTTCGCCCTTAATCCCTTCTGCTGTTCCAACCAAACCAGAAGGACCTGGATGTCGGCGGGGGAGACACCTGAAATGCGGCTGGCCTGGCCGACAGAGCCGGGACGTCGTTCCGTCAGTTTTTGCCGGGCTTCCAGCCGTAACCCGCGGATATCCCCGTAATGGATCCAGGGGGGGAGCTTTTTGTGTTCCAGTTTTCTGAAGCGTTTGACCCGGTCGTGTTCAAGACGGATATAGCCCTCGTAATGAATTTGAATTTCAACCGTTTCTTTGACCGGGTCAGGTAACTCGGGCCGGCCGGGGTCGAGTGCCGCCAGCATGGCGTAAGTTAATTCAGGTCTTTTCAGCAAGTCGTAGAGCCTTGTTGTGCGCTTGAGCGGTGTGCTTCCCGCCTCCTGTAAAATCTGGTCGGTCAGGGTCGTTTTTTTTGCCTGTGTCTCCAGAAGTCTTTTCTTTTCCTTTTCGATGGCATCTTGTTTTTCTTGAAATCTCTTCCAGCGGGCTTCACTGATTAAACCGGCTTCGTAACCGATGGGTGTCAGCCTGGCATCGGCGTTGTCCTGGCGCAGGATCAGGCGGTATTCGGCCCGTGAGGTCATAAGGCGGTAGGGCTCATTGGTGCCCTTGGCCACCAAGTCATCGATCAGGACTCCGATGTAGCCCTGGGACCGGTCAATGATGAGCGCTTCCTTGCCTTCAAGTAACCTTGCGGCGTTGATTCCTGCCATCAGGCCTTGGGCGGCCGCTTCCTCATAACCGGACGAGCCGTTGATCTGGCCGGCCAGAAAGAGGCCGTCAATCCCCTTGACCTCAAGTGACAGCTTCAAAATGGTCGGATCGACACAGAGGTATTCGATGGCATAGGCGGGCCGCATCATCTCGGCCCCTTCCATGCCCGGGACCGTTTCCAGCATGCCGCGCTGCACCTCCTCCGGCATGGAGGTGGATAATCCCGAGGCGTACATCTCTTCCGTATCAAGACCCGTTGGCTCCAGGAAGACGTGGTGCCTTTCATGCTGGGGAAATTTGACAAACTTGTCCTCAATGGAGGGGCAATACCGGGGTCCGACCCCTTCAATGATCCCCGAATAAAGAGGTGAGCGATCCATGTTGTCCATCAGAAGTCTTTTTGTTTCAGCTGAAGTCCAGGTAATGTAGCAGGGCAGCTCGGCGGCGGGTGCCCAAGAAGGATCATCTTCATGCTCGAAGGAAAAGGGCCTGGCAATCCGGTCGGCTTCTTGCGGCTCCATGACGCTGAGATCCAGGCTTCTTTTATGAAAACGTCCGGGGGTGCCCGTTTTGAAACGCCGGGTTGGAAGGCCTAAGGCGGTCAGCGCCTCTCCCAGCCCGATGGCGGGACTCAGCTGATCAGGGCCTGAGTTTCGGACTGAATCCCCGATGATCACACGCCCGTCGAGGAAGGTTCCCGGACAGAGGATGACGCTGGATGCCTGGTAAAGCGAACCGGTCGCGGCAACCACGCCTCCGATGCGCCCGCCCTCTACCAGCAGGCCGGTAATCTCCTGCTGGACAAGCATGAGATTGGGCTCCGATTCCAGCACCTGCTTCATGCCCCGCTGGTAGCCTGTCCGGTCCATCTGCGCCCGGGGCGACATGACAGCGGGGCCCTTGGTCGCGTTCAGCATACGGAACTGAATCATGTGAAGGTCGGCCAGGCGGCCCATCTCTCCGCCCAAGGCGTCAATTTCACGCACCATCTGGCCTTTGGCTGTGCCGCCGATGTTGGGATTGCAGGGAAGATTGGCCAGGCTGTCCAGGGTCATGGTAAAAAGAATGACACTCCGGCCAAGTCTTGCGGCGGCAAGAGCCGCCTCACAGCCGGCATGTCCCGCGCCCACTACAATGACGTCGGCTTTACCCGCCGTGTAGGCGCCCGGTTTTGATGATTCCAGAGAAAATGAGTTCACGCCGCCACCTATTTGCCGATGCAGAAACGGCCGAATATCTCCTCAATCAAGGTTTCGGATACATCATCGCCTGTGATGGCGGAAAGCTCGGTCAGCGCTTCTTTCAAGCTGATGGCGGAAAGATCGAATGACAGGCCCCTCTTTAGATCTTCCCCGGCCTTTTCAACCAGGTTGATGGCCCGGTCGATGGCCCCCTTGTGGCGGGCGTGGGTCAGAATCTCGTGGCTCTCTCCCTCCCCGACATGGCTGTCTGGCTTTGTTTTCGGCTTTTGTCCGGGCTCCAGCTGTCCTTCTTCAATGAAGGTGGTCAGGACATGGCGCAGTTTCGCGAGATCCTCTTCCTGCATCTCTGACCAGGCCAGGACGGGTGTCCCGGGAAAGCGGCCCGCCGCGTAGACGGCCGGGTCTTTCTCCTGTGGAAGCGCCGGACGCAAGTCGTCTTTTCCAAGGATAAGAAGAAGGGGGCGGCCCCTTTCCAGCAACCGGTCAATTCGCGCTGCCTCCGCACTCAATACGGCCGCTTCAGGCAGGGGAGGCGACAAAACCCAAAGAACAAGATCGGCTTCCTGCAATGCGTTTTCGGCGCGCGCGATTCCCTCACGTTCGATCGGATCCCGGCTCTCGTGAGCCAGACCCGCCGTGTCAGTCAGATGAACCAGATAGCCGTCCAGGGTCAAGTCCACTTCCACGGTGTCCCGGGTCGTCCCGGGGATGGGGCTGACAATGGCGCGGTCACGTCCCGACAGGGCGTTGAGGAGGGATGATTTGCCGACGTTGGGACTGCCGGCGATCACGACAGCCAGACCCTCGCGGATGACACGTCCGCTGACAAAGGTATCCGACAGGTGGTGCAACTCCGCTACCGCCTCATCAATCTCAAGAATCAGGGCGGCGCGGTCCTGCGATCGCTCTTCTTCCTCATCCCAGTCAAGCAGCGTCTCCAGATAAGCGAGGACACCATAAAGCTGGTCGACGCGCCTGCGCACAGTTCGTGAGATACCGCCCCGCAACTGACGGAAGGCAACTTCGGCCTGCCGTTCGGCCTGGGCGCTGATCAAGTCCATGACAGCTTCAGCCGATGACAGATCCATCTTGCCATTGATGAAGGCGCGGCGGCTGAATTCACCCGGTCCCGCCGGCCTGGCTCCCGCCGCGATCGCACTGTCCAGGATGGCTTGACGGACCGCCTGCCCTCCGTGGCAGGAGACTTCATAAACATCCTCTCCCGTGTAGGAGAGGGGTGCCTTGAAACAGGCGAGGACAACCTCGTCGATACCAGCCCAGATCCCCGGTGCCATGGTATAGCCTTCCATGAGGGACGGGCGAAGCCGGGCTGCGCCGTGAGGCCTGAAAAGCTGATCGCAAATCGTTCCGGACTTCGGACCGGAAATGCGAAACACCGCCAAGCCGCTCTCGCCCGGCGGTGTTGAAAATGCCGCGATCGTGTCAATGTCAGACAGGTTCATGGTACGGTCATCCGATAATCTCCAGACCGGCTGTCGGAGAGACGAAAACATAACGGCGAGGCTCAACGCCCTCACTGTAGGTTGTGATGCCCTCTGAATCGCGGAGAGTCAAGTGTACGATCCGCCTTTCAGCGGCGGTCATGGGTTTCAATCTCGATTCGCGCCCTGTGTCGAGGACACGTTCGGCTGTCCGTCGCGCTTGATATTGGATGCGCTGTTCACGGCGTGTACGGTATCCTGCCACATCGACGACAACGCGCAGGTGTTCATCAACGAAACGGTTGGCCACAATATTGGACAGATATTGGATGGCATCCAGAGTTTCTCCATGACGGCCGATGGCCACACCACAGTCACTCCCCGTAATCTCGATGTGCAAACTTTCTTCCTCACCAAGATAGGATTCAATCCGGCCGTGAATACCAACACCTGAAAGAATGGCTTCAATGTAGTCGAGCGCAGCATTTTCCGCGGAAGCAAAACCGCGCTCGCCGCTTGTCAACTTCCAGTCTTCATCCTCTTCCTCATCGGGCCTTGCCGGGGCATCAACTTCTGTCT
>JAAZGN010000090.1 GCA_012511185.1 Clostridiaceae bacterium | reverse complement strand
TACCGGAACCAACGGCAAGACAACGGTCGCCAACCTGGTCGCCGATCTGGCTTCAAGGCTGGGGCTGGCTTTCGCCCACAACGCTTACGGCAGCAATATTGAGGAAGGGATTATCACCGCCCTTCTTGATGCAACAAGCCTGACAGGCCGCAAAAAGCTGCCGCTGGCGATTCTGGAAATTGATGAGCGGGTGACCCGCCTTGTTTTCAAGAGTCTGCGCCCCGATTATCTGCTGGTTACTAATCTGTTTCGCGAATCCTATCTTCGGAACGCTCACGGTGAATTTATTTTCGATATTTTAAATGAAAGTATCCCGCCCGCAACGCATCTCCTTCTGAATGCTGACGATCTTCTCTCCCAGCAACTGGGTGAGGGCCGCCGCCACACTTCATTCGGTATCGGCCGCCTGCCGGGGGAAGCGGAGATTACCTCCAACCTGATCCGGGACGTCAGCCTCTGCCCTCAATGCAAGGGACCCCTGACAGACGATTTCATCCGCTACCACCATATTGGGCGTTCGCATTGCAAGGCTTGCGGATGGCAGTCACTCGTGCCCGACTATGAGGTGACATCCGTGACTTCCCATGCCTTCACCATCAAAAATCGCCTGAACGATGAGCAACTGTCTGAGGAATCTTATCCTTTCAAGGGGGAAAATATACTTGATCTCTACAATGTTCTGGCGGCAGTCACCTTGTTCAGAACCCTTGGTTATGAAACGGAGGCAATTGGCCGCGCACTGGCGGAGGTAACAATCGGCGGATCAAGAAAAGAAGTGGTCCGGGCGGGCGACAAAACCATCTACCGCATGCTGGCAAAAGGTAAGAACCCCATCGCTGTCAGCCGTGTCCTGGACGCACTGTGTGGCATTCCCGGACCTAAACAGTTTATTCTTCTGGTCGATACAAGTGTGGGGAAAATGTCGGAGGAAGACAACACTGCCTGGCTCTACGACACGGATCTTTCCATCCTGGCCCGCGAGGACGTTACCCGTGTCATCATAGGGGGAAGGCGCGCGCAAGACATTCGAACCGCCCTTCTTTTTGCCGGTGTCGAGCCCGGCAAGATCAAGATCAGCCGCGACAAAAAAGAGACGGCGCAACTTATAATGCGGGTTCAAGGCCCGGAAATACTGGCCATTCTCTACGAACTTTATTCAGAGCCGGTGTCGCGACAAGTCTCCGGCATCTTGAAAGAGGCTTTCTTGCGGCAGGAGTCGGAAAACAGGGGATCGCGCCATGAAAGTTGAAATTATTTACGGGGAGCTGGCCAACCTGCTTGGCGAACACGGCACGCAGGAACTGCTTTCGCGGACATTTGGAGAGATCAGGCTGATCCGGACGGCATTTCCCGCCTTGCCGGTTTTCCTGGATAGCAGCGTCGACTTCGTCTACATGGGTCCCATGACCGAGCGGACACAGCGGCTGATTCTGGATCTTTGGCGCGGCCATGAAAGCCGGTTCAAAAAGGCCATTGAAAGAGGTACCGTCTTTTTCTTCGCAGGCAACGCGCTTGACTTGGTGGGGCGCAGCATCCGCTATGAAGGAAAGGATACAATTGAAGGGCTCGGCCTTTACCCCTTCGACACATTCTGCCGCCGCTACGACCGGCACAATGAAGTTGTTTGCGCCAGCTTCAAGGAAATGCCGGTCATGGGCTTTCGCTCACAGTTCACGACCCACACGGGTGATGCGGCTGCCCACCCCTTTCTTCTCACCGCCTCCGGCTCAGGCATGAACCCCGAGACTGCGGTCGAAGGCATCCATGACAGAAATTTCTTCGCGACCGATCTGCTCGGCCCCTTCCTGATCCTCAATCCTGCCTTTACCCGCTGGCTTTTCAATCTGGTGGGTTATAAGGATCAGCTGCCTTTCGAAGACGAGATGGCTGCTGCGGCAAAAACAAGACTGAGCGATTTTGTGGCCACATTCGCCAAAAAAAACAAGGCAGCAGGATTCATTCAGGCTTACCTGCAAAAGGAAAAGCAGATTCTGAATCCATCTGCTAATTGAATAGACAAGGAAAAGAAAAACCTGAAAGGGAGTATCCGGATCACTACGGCGCGGCTGAACCGCGCCGTAGTTCTTTGTTACCGCGATCAGCCCGCGGGCGTGAGCTCCGGAATTGTCTCTTCCGGTTCGGCAGGCGGCCGGCTGAAAAGAGCGCTGAAAAAGTCTGTTTTGCCAACAAATTTCATGCCAAAGGGGTGGCGCGTTACCTGAGCATCATTGGAGACCTGCCCGATCCACTCATTGAGGTGAATCTCTTTAAGCGATTCCCGTATCCTGTCCGGAAGCTCCGGTTCTTCACTGTATCCTTCAAAGTACATGATGTGATACCCATGAACCGTCTTCACGATCCCCGTATCACCTTTTTTGCGGCCGTCTTCTGTACACCAGGTCTCGAACTCAGCCACCATGGTCCCCGCGGAGACGTTTTCATAGAGGCCTCCTGCAGCCTTGCTGCCGGGATCCTGGCTGTGCTTAATGACCAGTTTGACGAAAGAGGCTTCGGTCCGGTCGCCGTCCAGGTATTCTTTAAGAACCTCTTCCGCTTCCTTTTTCAACTCTTCATCCGTTTTCGCATCCGCGTCATCTTCCGGGTTGCGGATCAGGATATGGCGGACGGAATAGGGCTTGAAATTATCGCGCACACGGTCGATAAATTGTACCAGGGTCACAGTACTGGTTCCCTCGATGACTTTGGCGTCGCCTTGCTTTCTGCTGCCGTCTTTCAGAAAATCCAGCACGGCAGTGCTGATCTTCCCCGCGCCTTCCTTCTTTAAGGCAAGCGCATCCGGGTCCTTCTCAAGATTGGCTACCTCTTCCTCTGACACGTACTTGAGAATTGTTTCCTGGAAGGAGAACTCTTCCAAATCACCCAAGGCCAAGCCGGCTGTTTTGACCAGATCGTCCAGGGCCTCTTTTTTGTCGTCGGCCGTCGCGTCCTCATCTGTTTCCAGGTTGAAGACATAGGAGTAATAGGAATATACATCAAGATTGTCCTTGTATTCCTGGTAAAATTCTTCCACCTTTTCGTCGGACAGATCGGCCTGATCACGGATGAAATCCTCGTAGTAGTTGATCAGCATGGAATTTCTCAGATCACGCTCAATCATCCGCAAGGAGACACCTGGGCCGTAATAAAGCTTGACCAGGCTGCTGACGCTTTGTCCGCTTGTAAGCGCCATCTGCGTGAACTGCTCCTCAAGGGATTTGGCGTTTTCATCCATCTTGGCCAATTGGTCTTCATCCGGTTCAAAGCCCTGCGCATCAATTTCATTAAGGGCAGAATACATGAATGCAACGCTGGGCAGGAGCTGGTTTATGAATTCCTCCCGAATGGTCAAGCCGGAATCCGGATCTGATTCCTGATCGAGAATCTTCTGGAATTCTTCGCTGAAGGCCAGTCCGTACTGCTCGGAGGCTGCCATGTTGCCAATGATTATGTTAAGATCCGATGCTTTCAACCTGCGGTCGCCGACGGTCAGCGCAGTGACGGACTTCGTCAGAAGCCCGGTCGACGAAAGAAGCCAGATAAGCAAAGCAAAGGCGATCAGGACAGCAAGAACGGAAAGTACAACCTTTTTCCACACCGAGCGTAGCTCAATTTTCTTCTTGTGGCCGTCGGACCCTTTCATTCGGGCGAGTCGTGATTTCCGCTCTGCCCTTGCTACCTGGTGTTTCCAGTCGGTTGACGTTTCTTTTTTAGCCATGTATTTACCTTCTTCAATAAGCGGTGTGCGGCACCGTCGATTATCGGTTCACGCGTAGGAAAGTGTAGCACAAAGGGTCAGGATTAAGAAGCCGCGTGAAGGTCTTCAGACCGCAAGGACAAGCTGAAGCCTGGCGGGCAGGTCTTCCGCCTGGTCAAGCCAGAATGTCGGATTCAAGCGGTCAATTTCCCCACGGTCCATAGCTGTCCAGCCGACGGCTGCAAAATGGCTGCCGGCCCTGTTGGCACTTTCAAGATCGCGCGCGGTGTCCCCGACGTATAGGACATGATCGGCGCGCGTGACGCCGAGCCGCTCCATGGCAAGCAGGATGGGATCCGGATCCGGCTTGTGCCTGCTGGTATCCTCTGCGCAGACCGTCACATCAAATAAGGCGGTCAGCTTGAAGGCATCCAGACAGATCGCCATGCCGTCGCAGCGCCGTGCTGTGACAATGCCAGTGAGAAATCCCAGGGTACGCAGTGTTTCAAGCATGGGGACGATACCGTCGAACAGGGTACTGTGAGACGCCGTCCGCGGGACGCTCCAGTTGATGTATTCCTCCATCAGAATGTCGCCTTGTTCTCCATAGCGGTTAAAGGTGGTCAAGAGAGGTTCGCCGATGGTTGACAGGATTTCCTCATCGCTGGGGATCCAGCCCAGCACTTTACTAAATGTGTGGCGGTGCGATGCCATGATCAGCGGTATCGTGTTGATCAGCGTGCCGTCCATGTCAAAAAGAACCGTTGATATCTCAATTTTGCCGCAGGCTTCATTGGTCATGGTCCACACCTGTCTCCAATTCCGCCCTGGTCACACGGATGCGGACAATCCGGTTGTCGGATATCGCAAGAACATGGAAGGTCAGGGAGCCGTACCTCACAGTAGGTCGCTCGTTCTCTTCAGGAATTCTGTCCAGCAAGTCAATCACAAGGCCCGCGACCGTATCGTACTCTTCATCGTCAATGGAAACCCCCGTAATCCGGGCCAGGCGGTCCAGCGGGAAACTTCCTTCGACGAGCCAGTTGCCCGGCGCGATCTCGATCATCTCCTGCTCAACCTCATCGTATTCGTCTTCAATATTGCCGACAATCTGTTCAACCAGGTCCTCAATGGTCAGAAGACCTGCGGTACCGCCGTACTCATCGATTACGATGGCCATTTGGATATGGTTCTGTTGCATCTCGCGAAACAAATCGCTGATATTTCTCGTTTCGGGAGTAAACCAGGCAGGCCGCATAATGGCCGAAAGCGTGAAGCTATCTTCCCCACGGGTCTGTTCCCGGTAAAAGAGGAGATCTTTGACATGCAGCACACCGACGATGTTATCGACCGAACCCTCGTAGACAGGGAAGCGGGTGTACTTGGTATCGTAAAGAAAAGACATGGTCTCCTCAAGCCCTGCCCCTGCAGGCAGTGCTTCAATTTCTGTCCGATGGGTCATGATTTCAGCCGCGATCTTGTCATCAAACTCAAAAAGATTGGCAATCAGTTCGCGGTTGTCGTCTTCAATTGCACCGACAGCGTGGCCGGCTTCCAGCATTTGCAAAAACTCTTCCTCCGTCGGCGCAGGCTCCGGGATTTCAATGTCGCGCAAATGCAAAATTTTCAGAATCACTCCGCTGATTGAATACAAGATAATATCAAGGGCAGCTGCCAGGAAGATCAGCGGGGCAAGAAAATACCAGCTGTGCTTGGCAAAGATGCCGGATTTTCCTCCGGAGGCCCGTTGTGGGATCACAAGCCCGAAAAGGAGAAGCAGGAAGAGAAGGAGGATGAAAAGGGCAGAGGTCAACCAGGATGCCGCGGGCTGGCGATTCACTCCGGCCCAGCGGATAAGGACGGGGATGACAAAAATTGCATTCCAGTAAAGGTAGGCGATACCGGTGAGGATCTGGGAGAGGGCAAGCCGGCGGTGGAAGCGTACCGGTTCATCCAGGAAATGATGGAAAACTCCTTTCACCCCCTCCGATGACAGGAAGTGGACAGCCTTTCGAAAAGCAGTGAGAACACCAAAGAGAATCAGAATCAGAGTAGGGGCAAGAAAGGCCGCGCCGGTGGATATACCGACCATTGCGGCAACTGTCCCAAGTGCTGATGCGGTCATGCGGCCTGGCATTTTCATGGACCTCCATTAGTTTTATCCCGTGTCCTGTCACGGCCAGCAATCTGATGAGAAAAGAAAAGATCAGTCATGATCAGGCCGATCTTTCATCTGACGGCCCGCAGATCCGTTTTTGCTACTCTGCGGGCCAATCGCTTTGCTTAATCTTCTTTCTGCGCTGCTGCGACAATCTTGTCCGAGATATTCTGCGGGACCTGCTCATAGCGGACAAACTCAATGGTAAACCAGCCGCGTCCCTGTGTCATCGATTTAAGGTCGGTCGCGTATTTGGCAATTTCTGCGCGCGGCGCTTCCGCCTCGACAACCTGATGCCCCTGGATAGTATCGGCATTGATTCCCAGGATACGGCCGCGGCGCTTATTCAAGTCACCCATGATATCGCCTAGAAAGTCATCGGGGATATGGACCGACAGCTTATCGATCGGCTCCAGCAAAACCGGGTCTGCCTGAGGCAGTCCCGCGCGGTAGGCCAGGCGGGCAGCCAGCTTAAAGGAGAGCTCATTCGAGTCAACGTCGTGATAGGAGCCGTCCACCAGCGTCGCCTTGAGATTGACGACGGGATAGCCGGCGAGCGCACCTTCGGAAATTGCTTCCAGGAGTCCCTTCTCAACAGCAGGGAAATAATTCTTGGGTACAGCGCCACCGAATACCTCTTCCGCGAATTCGAGGCCTTCCTGGGTGCTAGGCTCAAAAACAACCCAGACGTCACCATACTGCCCGTGGCCACCGGTCTGCTTCTTGTGTCTGCCCTGCACCTTCACCTTCTTGCGGATGGTTTCGCGGTAGGCGATACGCGGTTCACTCAACCGTGCCTCGACACCGAATTTTGACTTCAGCCTGGATGAAATGACATCAAGCTGCACCTCGCCCAGGCCGGACAGGCGGAACTGCCGGGTCTCCGGGTCGTTGACAATATCGAAGGTCACATCCTCGTCCTTGAGCCGGACAAGCCCCTGCATGATCTTTTCCTCCTCCCCCTTATTGACGGGAGAAATGGCCAGGGTCAGGCAAGGTACGGGCATCTCCGGCGGCCTGATTTTTACGGGTGCGGCCTTATCTGTCAGCGTATCAAGTGTCAGGGTGTCGGAGAGTTTGGCGATGGCGCCGATATCGCCGCCGATCACCTCTTTGGTCGGGACCTGTTTCTTGCCATTTTGGAAGTTGAGGCCGATCAGGCGTTCATCCTTCTCCTGGTTGGCGTTATAAACCGTTCCCTCATCTTTCAATGTGCCGGAGAAAACGCGGAAGAGCGAAATACGGCCGACAAAGGAGTCGACAAATGTTTTGAACACAAAGGCCGCCAGGGGACCTTCACTTTCGGAGTGTAATAGGAGTTCTTCGCCGTCGCTTCGCACTGCCGTCACCGGGTGGCCGTCGAGTGGGGTGGGGAAAAATCGTGTGAAGAGGTCAAGCGCGAATGAGACGCCTGTGTTTTCTTGGGCGGAGCCGACGAAAACAGGCATGATGGAACCGGCAGCGATTGCCTTGCGCATGCCCTCCGCCTCCTCTTGTTCAGTAAAAGCTTCTCCTTCGAAATATTTCTCCATCAAGGCTTCATCGTTTTCCGCAATCTGTTCATTGATCTGCTCGCTGTACTCCGCGATCCTGTCCTCTAATTCTGCAGGCAGGCCGGTGGCTTGCATTTCGCCTTTTTTGCCTGAAAAGGTGTAGGCTTTACCACCCATCACATCAACCAGGCCCGTCATGCGCTCCCCGTCCATAAGCGGAAGCGAGAGGGGGAGGACCCGTTGTCCGTACGCCTCGCGCAACTCATTCAATGTCTTCTCAAAGTTGGCGTTGGGCTCATCCATCCGGTTGATGAAGAAGGCAACGGGAATCTTGATGCCACCAGCATTTCGAACGGCTTTCTCGGCACCGACCGAAAGTCCGTCCTTGGCCGACATGACAATCAAGGCGGTATCACCTGCGTACATGCCAAGGATCTGTTCGCCGAGAAAGTCGAAGTCACCCGGCGTATCAATCAGGTTGATCTTGTGGTCTTTCCACTCACACCAGGCGACTGCGGTGCTGATCGACAAGCCGCGCCGCATTTCTTCGGGATCGAAATCCGTAACCGTGTTGCCTTCATTTGACCGGCCCATGCGGTCGATTACGCCTGCATTATAAAGAGCGGCCTCGACAAAGGCTGTTTTGCCGACGCCGCCATGACCCATCACGGTAATATTTCTAATTTTCTCCGTCGTAAGCTTCATAGATTCCCCCTTGAGAAGTAATTTTTCCCCATTATAACTTATGTAAATTATACCGCGAGGCAATTTCCGCCCCTGATGGCAAAGATCAGGCGTCGGGTTCCAATTGAGCGGTAAAATGGCGCAGGATTTTCTCCGCCTTTACGATTCGATAACCCCTGAGCACCCCGGCTCTTTCCTTTACCCTCAGGATGGATGCCACGACATAATCGAGGTGAGCTTGTGTGTAAGTCCGCCTCGGAATGCAAAACCGGGCAAATTCCATGGCTGCCTGCGGCTGCGCGCCCGTCTCCGGATCAGGATCAAGCATGAAGGATCCGACATCACAGCCGCGTATCCCCGCCTCCCGGTAAACCTCAACACAGAGCGCATGCGCGGGGAAGCGGTCATAGGGAATGTGCGGCAAAAGCTGACGGGCATCAACAAATACAGCGTGCCCCCCCGCCGGCTGCTGACAGGGAATCCCTTCTTCAACCATGCGGTCGACCAGGTAGCGGGTCTGGCCTGTGTAGGAGCGAAGGAATGACTCATCGACACCCTCTTCCAGGCCAACCGCCAGCGCTTCCATGTCGCGTCCCGACAAGCCACCGTAGGACAGGAAGCCCTCATTGGGAACAACGTAACGCCGGACGCCTTCGATCAGGCCTCCGTCTTCACGCACGGCAACCAGGCCGCCCATGTTGACAATGCCATCCTTTTTTGCTGAGAAAGTGAAAGCGTCCGCGCTGGCAAACATTTGGCGGACGATTTCACGGATGGTGCTGCCTGACTGACCCTCTTCGCGCTCCTTGATAAAAAGGGCGTTTTCTGCGAAACGGGCGGCGTCGATCACGAGCGGGATGCCGTGTTGACTGGCGATGTCGGCTGTCTCCCTGATATTGGCCAGGGATACGGGCTGCCCTCCGGCGGAGTTGCATGTCACCGTGATCACAATCATGCCGACCCGGTCCCTCCCGAACTGGCCGATCAGTTCCGTGAGGCGCGCATTGTCCATGTTGCCCTTGAAAGGAAAGCGGGATGTGGAATCAAGCGCTTGCGGGACAACACAGTTGACCGGTTTAGCGCCGCACAGCACGACGTGTCCGGCGGTTGTGTCAAAGTGCATGTTGGAGATCGAGACCTGGCCCGGCTTCAGCAAGTTGGGAAAGAGGACTTTTTCAGCGGCACGGCCCTGGTGGACCGGTTGAAAATACTTCCATCCAAAAAGCGCATGGCAAACCTCCATCAGGCGGTGGTAACTGCGGGAACCGGCATAGCTTTCATCCCCCATCATCACAGCAGCCCATTGGCGATCTGACATGGCACCTGTTCCGCTGTCCGTCAGCATATCGATGTAGACCTGGTCACTTTTCAAGCCAAACAAATTGTAATGCGATCGGCGGATCGCCTCTTCACGTTCTTCCCTGGTTGTCACCCTCAAGGGCTCGACCATCTTGATCCGGTAAGGTTCCGGCATGTAGACCGCCATAATTCTCTCCTGCTGTTTCAGTCTGTGTGCTGAATAATAAACGCCATGATATCCGCGTCTATTTCATGGTGATTCGTTTCATTGACGAGCTCATGGCGCGCCCCCGGGTATAGTTTCACTGTGACATCCTGAAAGCCCAGCGCTTCCAGCTGCCTGCCGTAAGCGGGTGCTGCCTTGCCCATGGAACCGACCGGGTCGTCACCCCCGCTTGCGATCAGGATGGGCGTGTGCGTGTCCATCCTCTTGAGGTTCTTTTTCGAATTGAGTGTCTTCATTCCCTCGAACATGTCGGCAAAGGCACTGGCTGTAAACTTGAAGCGGTTTCGCTCATCGGCGCAGTAAAGATCGACAATCGCCTCGTCCCGCGTCAACCAGTCGCAGGGGGTCCTGTTGGGCTTGAAATATTTGTTATTGCTCCCAAGCGACAGCTTGGTCAGAAATTTGCTGCGGTGGCGAGGTCCCCTCACCGCCCGGATGATTTTCGCCATCAGCGAGCCGGTTGCGACATGCCAGGCCGGTTGCATACCTGTCCCGAGGATAATTGCGCCGGCGAAATGGTCCTCCGGGTATGTATGGAGGTATTGGCGCACAAGGAAAGATCCCATGGAGTGGCCAAGGATAAAGTGAGGGACGGACGGGTAATGCTCCCGCAGCATACATTGCACCGAGCGCATATCCTCCACGACACAGCGGTTGCCATTTTTTTCCGCAAAAAATCCCCAGTCCTCTTTTGACTCGACCGACTCCCCGTGCCCGAGGTGGTCGTTACCCGCGACCAAAATGCCATCGCCTGCAAGAACGCGGGCGAAACGGTCATAACGGTCAATAAATTCCACCATGCCATGCGCGATTTGCAGAACGGCACGCGGAGGTCCGTCTGGGTTCCAGATCTGCACATATAAGTGGGTACTGCCATCGGACGAATCGATGTATTCCGTTTTCCTCTCCATAACTCACTCTCCTTGTTGTCACCGTGCGTCGTTATTGAAAGTGTCAAATTTCAGTATAGCAAAATCCCGTTACGGCTTTGCATTGGTCTTATCGTTCAAATAGGCTGGCCAGACCAAAATCGTGACGCTTTCATTCGAAAAAACACTTTCCAGGTAGCCGTAATCGATGCAAGTTTGGAATAGTTTTTGGAGATCATCGCTCAAACCCCTGCCGTCAAAGGCGAGCCAGGGAAGGTGGCCGTCATCCAGGGGAGCCTTGTGAAAATCAAGATCATAGAGCCATTCCCTTGAAGCCAGATAGGTCGTGAGATAGGTGGTCGCACCCACGGCCGCGCCATCCGGGATCTGATCGAGTCCTGATTCGATCGCTTCAATTACCTATTTGTTTGTTTTCAGATTCTTGACATAATACCTGCGATCCTTAAGCAGATAATAGCTTTGTGAGATCCCCATGGCAACCGCAAAGGCAACCGCACAGGCAAGGGCGCGGTTGTATGGCTGACTGACGGCCGGCTTCAGCCTTGGCGGGCAGTTCGGTGCAGTCCACAGACCCGGACCGCTTTCGCCAAGAGCGAGTAGCACCAGGAAAATGAGCAGCACACCGCTTCCGTAGTGGTATTGAAAAGCCAGTTGATACTGATATCCGTAATTGCTCAGCAGATTCATCACAACAAAAGGGATGAAAAGGACCAGATTCCCAACTCTTTTCTGGAAAATTGGCAGAAAACCAAGGGAACTGAGAACCGCAAGCATGTAATTCAATTTATCCGGCGTCCACATGGTGGCCAGGTAATAGCCCGGATTCTGCAGGACACTTAAGGCAATCCCTCCATAGCCCATCGAGCTGTAAATGATTAAATTTTTGAAGCGATCCACCATGGCGCCATCACCCAGCCTGGAAAGAAATATAACGGAGCCGGAAAAATGGATCAGGCTGACCAGGATCATCGCAACCGCACGGTTCCTGTCCCGCTTGCCGCCCTCCTCATCCCTGGTATTCGCACCGCTTATCATCAGGTAGAGGGCAATGGTTATTACGTACAGGCCGGCATCCTCCTTAACCATCAGGGTAAACAGGGTAAAGACAAGCATCCCCGGGCCTTTTCTTTCGCAACCAAAATACAAAAGCCATAACAGGAGCGGCGCAAGAAAGCAATTCTCATGAAGATCATAGAGGCTGCTTCCCAGCATGGCAGGCTGCAAAAGATAGATTGACAGAATAAATACACGTTTGCTTTTGGAATCGGGCAAAAATTTTTTTGCAAGAAGCCAGAGAGGAAGGATGCCGGAAACCACAACAAGCACCTGGAGAACCTGCAATGTCTCGGCCTTGGGGAAAATCGCGAAAACAGGCAGCATCGCATAATAGATGGGCGATAAGTGGACTTTGAAATGCGACATGAGCGCATCCCGTTCAAGGGTTGTGAGTGGCATCCCAGTCCGCCGCATGCTGTGAAACATTTGTGTAAAGACGCCCATGTCGAAGGTCGACACGCCAAAACTCTTGACCCGCGCCACAAGAACCAAAGCCAGGTAAAAGGAGGGAAGAAGCGACAAGGACAGCGCGACGGCCGGAAACCAGGGCGATTCCGTCAGTCTCAGCCTCCTCCTTTTGTGCTCAATCATACTGTAAACCATCAACGTGGTGATAACGGCCGATCCGCCTGTTACCCATGAGGCGATGTCAAGTCTTGTCATCATGGCTTTTTGGATGAACCGGCCGGATGACTCTTCAATGAGACCACCAAATGCAGCTAAATTTCTATGCAGGGAAAGCAATGATAAGGCGGCTACCATATAATTCAACCTTCGCCAATGACTAGTTGCCCTTTGATTGTCACTATGACTCAACTCACCGTGAGCAAGGAGAGCAAGTGGTAATGAGACCAATAGCGCGCCGGCAGAAAAAGCAGTTCCGCAGGATCGCCAGGACATGATCGCAAGATATGACTGGCCAACTAAAAGAACAAGCAATTTCCGGCTGATCGACAAAAATCTTCGCAGTAGCAGACGATTGGTGATTGCGAGTGCGATAAAGAGGCTGGCTTGCAGTGCAAGCCCCCCAATACCCCTTTGTGCTGCTGATAGAAACTCTCCATAGGGATTCAGCCAGAAGCTGCTGACAAGGCTGGTTAAGCCATAAGCGCAGACCAAGCTTGTCAAGCAGTCTTTTCCTCCGGTCAGGGGATTTTTTCTGCAGAAATTATCTTTGCGTCTGGACTTGCATGAGAAGCGGTGATGGTTTTCGTGCACTGACTCCATAGGGCAATTCTCACAAGAAACAAGTCGCAGGTCAAGATCAGGATCTCTGTAACCAGGCTGAACTAGACGGCCTTGCGACGTCTTGCCGCTTCGCGCAGGATTTTGACAACCCCATCACGTCCTGTCGGCTCCATGACCTGGCGGCGGAGCTGGGCGGAACCTTCGAATCCCCTCAAATAAAAGGCAAAATGTGACCGTAATTCCCGGACGGCGACTGCCTCTCCGAGCATTTCAACACTTGCGTCCAAATGCTCAATCATGGCCTCAAGCCACTCTTGCGAAGAAATTTCAGCTGCGCCTCCCCGCAAGGCTCGAAAAATAAAGGGGTTACCCCTCGCAGCACGGCCGACCATGAAACCGTCACAGTCTGTCATGACACGCATCTTTTCAAGGTCGCCCGGCAGCTCAAGGTCGCCGTTGCCAAATACAGGAATCGACAGGACCTCCTTGACCTGACCGATAACCTGCCAGTCAGCCCTGCCCCTGTAATACTGATCCAGGGTCCTGGCGTGAACCGTTACCGCCGCCGCACCGCCTTGTTCGATGGCCTTGGCGATCTCTACGGCATTGATTGCGTCAGGTGATACCCCCGACCTTATCTTGGCTGTCACAGGGCATCCAAAAGCGGACCCGGCCTTGACAGCAGCACCAACGATCCGGCTGACAAGCTGACCATCCCGCATCAGGGAACAGCCGGCCCCCTCCTTGAGGACCTTGGGGGCTGGACAGCCCATATTGAGGTCGATGAAGGAGGCCGCCCGGTAAAGCGGTTCGGAAAGCAGGCGCTGGATCGCGAAGACAAAGTCGTCCGGATCCCGGCCAAACAGCTGGATCCCCCATGGCTTGCCGCCTCCGGTCGGCTGCAGGTAACGGGCTGAGCGTTTCAGTGAGGGATCATGCCTGATACCGCGCGCTGAAACGAGTTCGGTTACCGTGAAAGAAGCTCCCAGCCGCGCTGCCAAAGTGCGAAAGGGTGCCGTCGTAAATCCCGCCATGGGGGCCAGACCCAGCGGCAAAGGTTCAAAAAGCGATAAAAAGCCCTCCACTGGAGTCTTCAAAGGCTGGTGGAGGGCTTTTCCCTGATGTGGCATCATGTCCTTTTTTGCGCGACAGACCGTCAGTCCGAAAGCAGGTGGACAAAGAGTCCCGACCTCAGCTTAGGTTCGAACCAAGTCGATTTCGGCGGCATGATCATTTCAGCGTCGGCGATGGACAGAAGGTCGTCCATGGTGGTGGGGCACATGGCGAAGGCAACAGCCCAACCCTGATCAACACGCCGTTTCAATTCACCAAGACCCCGGATGCCCCCGACAAAGTCGATGCGCATTGAAGTTCTCGGGTCATCGATGGCCAGCATGGGGGTCAGGACATTATCCTGCAGAATTGAAACGTCGAGCCGGCGGACCGGATCCAGCCCCTCGAAAAGGGAAGGCGGTGCAGTCAATCGATACCAGCTGCCGTCCAGGTACATACACATTTCCGCCTTCTTGTGCGGGTGGAAGGCTTCATCCACCCGTTCAAGCTGGTAGATTTTCGCGATTTTGCCCAGGAATTCCTCAGCTGTCATGCCGTTCAGGTCTTTCACCACACGGTTGTAGTCCATGATGAACAGGTCTTCATCGGGGAAGACTACGGCCATAAAATAATTGAATTCGGCATCCGCAGGCGCTCCGGGGTCTTGTTCACGCCGCTTCAGCGCGACGTTGGCAGACACAGCTGAGCGATGGTGACCGTCAGCGATATAGAGTGAGGGGACCACCTTGTCAAAAAGGGATTCCAGTTGCTTGATCGTTTCAGCGTCGTCCAGGACCCAGAAGATATGGGTAATCCCGTCTTCTGCCTTGAAGTCGTAGACGGGATCATTGAACTTGATGAAGTCACGGATCAGCCGGTCGATGGCCTCCTGCCTTCTGTAAGTCAGAAAAACAGGTTCGGTGTGGGCGTCGCAGGTATCGAAATGACGCGTCCGGTCCACCTCCTTGTCCTTGCGTGTGAACTCGTGTTTTTTAATTTTGTTGGACAAATACTCATCAACTGAAAAAGTCGCCACCAAGCCTGTCTGTACACGGCCCTTCATGATCTGCCGATAGATGTAAAAGAGGGGGCGGCTGTCCTGTTTCAGGATGCCCTCCGCCATCATCTGCCGGAGGCGTTCACAGCCCTTCAGGTAGACCTCATCGGAATAATCATCGATACTATCAGGCAGGTCTATTTCAGCCCGTACCACATGAAGGAAGCTCCGTGCATTGTCGCCCGCCATGGCCTTGGCCTCAGCCCGGCTCATGACATCGTAGGGAAGGCTGGCCACCTGTCCGGCCAGCTCAGGAAGAGGGCGGACCGCCCGGAAAGGTCTTACCACCGCCATTACAACAACTCCTTGACAATGTCGACGATCACATCGCCGATCCGCGCCTGAGCCTCGGCCGTCGCGGCGCCGATATGTGGCGTCAGAGAAATTTTGTCGCATTTCATCAGACGCTCATTCGTCAGCGGCTCCTCCTTGAAAACATCGAGAGCCGCACCGCGCACTTTACCGGATTCGATGGCATCAACCAGCGCGTCCTCGTCGACAATGCCGCCTCTGGCGCAATTGATGATAAAGACACCGTCTTTCATCAGGTCAATCTCTTTTTTCCCGATCAAAGGCTCGCCGCCTTCGAACGGGATATGGATGGAGACGTAGTCCGATTCAGCCAGCACTTCCTCAAGTCCGACCTGGGGACAGACATCGCATTCCAAGTCCAGGATATCGGTAAACATGACATCCATACCGAGCGCCAGACACTTAACCGCAAGTGAATTGGCAATGCGGCCAAATCCAACCAAACCGAGTTTCTTGCCGGCAATTTCCGTTCCTGCGTACTCTTTTTTCAGCCACTTGCCTTGACGCATAGTCACATTG